>JARCRW010000022.1 GCA_029850515.1 Nitrosotalea sp.
TCAATCCAAGGATGACTGTTTTGGACATAGTAAAAGAGTCTCTTGAAATTCACGATGTTGGAAGCAAGAAAGAAAGAAACCACATTGCATTGCAGGCACTCAGCCAGGTAAAACTAGAACCGGTAGAAGACATTGCATCAAAATATCCGCACATGTTATCAGGGGGACAACGTCAAAGAGTTGCCATAGCTCGTGCCATTGTAACAAATCCAAAACTTGTCATAGCAGATGAACCTGTTTCTATGCTTGATGTATCAGTAAGAATCGGAATACTTGAGATCATAAAAGAATTACAGGAAAAACATGGTATCTCTTTTCTTTACATAACACATGATTTATCCACTGCAAGATACATTGGTCACAGAATCGCAATTTTATATCGTGGTAGAATTGTCGAGACAGGACCAATCAACGAAGTTCTATCTGCCCCGCGCCATCCATACACTCAAGCACTCTTAGATTCCATTGCAGATCCAAATCCTGACAATTTGTACAAGGATAGAAAGATACGCATTAAAGAGTCTTCAGAGGTCAACTCATACCAAGGTTGTAGGTTCATGGCAAAGTGCCCTTATGCAATAGAAAAATGCAACCAGGAGCCTAATCTTGAAAAAATTTCAGACACACGACAAGTGGCATGTTTTGTCAAGATAAACTAGTTTGCTACTTCTGACACATTGGAAATTCTATGTGAGACAACATGCGAAACACCATTTCTTGGAAAGACACCGTAGATCAGAGTTGCCTTTTTGACTACAGAATCTTTTAGTGATACCATTATCATCTGACTACCCTTTGCCCGGTCTTCAAGTATAGTAGCTAGTCTTTCAGTGTTCAATGCATCAAGATGCGCGTCAACTTCATCAAGCAAATAAAATGGAGATGGTTTTAGTTTTTGAAGGGCTAGCAAAAATGTAATTGCAGCAAGTGTCTTTTCACCACCGCTGATTGATGTCGATTCTCTTTTTGGCTTGTTTGGGAATTGCACAAGGTATGATATTCCAGATGAGAATATATCATCCTCGTTTTGAATTTCAAGCCATGCATTCCCTCCAGTCATCTTGCTAAATATTTCACGAATATCCTTGTCTACTTTATCATATGATTCCAAAAAGGTTTGACGTTTGCCTTTGTCAATTTCTTCAATAAATTTTACAATTGAATTTCTCTCTTCTTCAAGTTCATTCTTTCGTGATGACATGGAACGGTAGCCATTTGATATCTCTACATATGTATCAGGAGCCCTAGTATTGAGTGAGCCAGATAGACTTCGTTTTTCAGATTCCAGTTCAACAATAATCCTGTCAACATCAAAGGATTCCAAAAGTGTGCCATATCCATACGATTGTAATGTTTTACGAATTCTTTCTTCGTTTTCCACCAAGTCCCCAACATCCCTAGATATAGAATCAGACTGCCTTTCCAAGCTGTTTACTTCCTTACTCAGTGTCCTTTCAGATTCATACAATCCCTTCAGATTAGAGTCATACTCTTTTAGTGTCGATACAGATGTTCCAGAAGTTGAGATTAGTTGCTGCTCTTTTTCTCTCAATGTTACAAGTACAACCTCTGCGTTTTCTTTTTCTTTTCCAAGTGTTCTTGACTGTACTTCAATGTCATATTTTTCATGGTTAAGGGAGGATTGTTCTTGTGACAAGAGCCGGACATCAGCCTTGAATGAGTTTTCTTCGTTGCCCAGGTTAGTCAGGTTTCCAGTCAATTCCCTAAACTGAGTAGATATAGTACTGTGTGAGCTAAGCAGGCTTGTACGTTTTTCGTTCAGTAATGATAGCAGGCTTGCCACCCTTGTTTGACCTTCATCAGCATAATTTTCTCGAGTCAGTGAGATACGCTCATCCAGAGATGATTCGTATGATTGCAGTTTTGATATGTTGACCAAGATGCTCTCCTCTCTTTTTCTCAATTGTGAAATTCTGGAGGTCAGTTGATCTTCAGACATGCTCAAGTTCTTTAGTTTTGCCTTGATGTCTGCAAGGCCAAGACCGACATTTGCAAAGCCAGTCTCAGAGGAATTATATCGGTTTTCAAGACTGTCAGTAATTCTCTCAAGTTTTTTTAGTTGACCCTTTTTGTTTTGGATAAACCTTCTCAAGAGTTCAAGTGATTGTATCAGTCCGTCTACTGATGTGCTCAATAAAATAATTTTTGTTAGATGGGAAACCTTGGAGTTTACATCAACTACAACAGCATTGGCATCTGCCTCAAAGAACTGCCCATCAATTGTTACTGCCTTGTAGCCTTTTTTAGACAACTCGTATGCCTTGTTCTTAGAGTCAACCAACACAATATTTCCAAAGATGAAATTTTTTAGCGATTCAAATTTTTCGTCGCATTGTACAAACTCAGACAATACTCCAAGAACTCCATCTCCCTTATTGATAGATATTTTAGAGTTTGATATTGCATCTAGTGGAATTATTCTTATCTTGGGTAACTTTTTCTCTTGTGCAAATTCAGCAAGCCCAAGCAATGTCGCAAAATCATTTACGACCAACCCCTTGAGCCAGTCCGAGCCAACTGCAAGCAATGGTCTTTCATATTGTTTATCCCACGTCAAAATTTCAAATACGAGACCTTGAATTCCAAGCCTTCTAGAGTCTTCTTTGAGTTTTGCAATAGAATAATCTTCATGCATTACTTCTTTCACTACTTTGATCTTTGCTTCATATTGTGCAGCAGCTTTGCTTGCCTTTTCAAAAATTATCGTAGTTTCCTCAATGTCTTTTTCTATTTTCACTCGTCTCTCACGAAGATTCCCAAGTCTTGATTTTAGATCATTGATCACAGACTCATGCCCAGATCGTACTTGCCTCAGTTTTCTTTCAAGACCTAAGAGGTTTTCTTTCTCGTCAAGTATGGATTTTATCCTCAATGAATTTTGTTCTATCTTATTTTGAATGTCGGCTCGTTCTTGCTCAAACTTTGATAATGCAAGTTTTGTTTCGTTTAGTTGATCGGTGAGTTTTCGCACAGTCTCATCAACTCGTAGTTTGTTTGTGGCAATCTGAGATTGTTGTTTTAGCACTTGACTTATTTCAGAGTCAACAGATGCAAGTTCGGCATTGGTAGCTTTTCTGGTTTCATTGATGATACCAATAGAATTTTTCAGTTCAGCGATTTGATTTTCCAACAAGGAACGTTTTTCATCCAGTGTTGCAAGATCTGACTGGATTTCAGGAAGCCTTGAATCTATTTGTGATAGCCTTCTTGCATTGGTTGCAAGTTTGCTGTTTGCAGATTCAAATTGGTGCATTGCAGCCGCAATCTCTGAATCAATTGTTGCTTTTGTCTGGTTGTACACATTTACTTCATCCATGAACTTTTGTTTTTCTTCTTCAAGTTTTTTTATTTCATCACGGAGCTTACCACGCTGTTCATCAAATTTTTTGGCTTCAGATTGGATGGCATTTAGGTTTCTTTCTTTTGAGATTTTGTTAGACTCGATGTCCCTTAGCTTGTTAGAAGACTGGATCGCATAGAATCTCTTTAATTCCCTATCAAGAATATCAAATCTGAGCTGGTTATTTCTTTCAAGTTCCAATTCATCAATGCGTTTTTTTATTTCATCCATCCTGGCAAGCGCAATCTCTAGCCTCCTGTCTGCCTCATCAAGTTGCTTTAGAGATTCAACCTTCTTTTCGTCAAAGTATGCAAGGCCGATTATATCCTCAATTATCTTTCGTCTTTCCTCTGCATTAAACTCTGATATTCTGGTGATTGTTCCCTGCTGGACAATGTTGAGCTTGTGAATACCACAGTTGGCCACCTCAAGTATGTCTAAAACGTGGTTTCTGAGTACCTTTTTTTGATTTAAATAATAAACATTCTCGCCGTTTTCATCCATTTCCCTAGTAATTGTGACAGTGTTGGAATCTACTGGAATCTTCCTATCAGAGTTGTCAAAGTGACAACTTACACGTGCAATCTTGGCGCCATGTTTTGCGTTATCCACATCGTGCAATAATGAACGAAGTTTGTCTACTCTCATCACTTTGGGGGAGTTTTCTCCAAGTGAGAATGAGATGGCATCAAGTATGTTACTTTTTCCTGATCCATTTGCACCAGAGATTGCAACCAATCCTTGTTCAAAGTTCACTAGCGTATTTTTGTATCCAAATGACTTGAACCCAAATATCTCTAGTTTACGTATATGGACCAATGTATCCGATAATGCCTGAACCGAGATAACCGATTATTGACAAGTTTCCTTGAGCTGCTGAATAAAAATTATAATGTGAGATCTTAGTTATCGCGCTTGCCTTCTACAAACTCTCCAAATGCCTTCTTTGCCTCATTATATGGCATCTGGACAGGAGGATGTTTGAAGCAATAAGACGATATGCTCGTCATCGGTCCATACAGTTTTCTGTCAAGCGCAATCTTTAGTCCTCTAATTGCATCGATCATTATTCCCGCACTATTGTACGCATCAATCACTTTTAGTTTGAGATCTAACTTGACTGGGATCTTTCCAAAATATTTTCCTTCCAAGTTGATGTAACAGATCTTTTCATTATCAATAAAGTCAACATAATCACTAGGACCGATTCTCATCGGGATGTCATAGTCTGCCATTGCCTTGACCGCACTAGTCTTGCTGATTCTCTTGTCTTCGAGTCTTTCTTCATCAAGCATGTTGTAAAAATCCATATCGCCACCAATGTTTAGTTGGTATGTTCCATCAATTTGCACACCTCTGTCTACAAAGAGTTTTACAAGCGTCTTGTGAACAACTGTAGCGCCAAGCTGACTCATTACATCATCACCTGCAAGAGGGATCTTTTTGTCAGCAAACGCCTGTTGCCATTTTGGCTCTGATGCGATAAATACAGGAATTGCATTAAGAAATCCCACTCCTGCCTCAAGTGCTTGACTTGCATAGTGCTTTACTGCATTGGTGCTTCCCACAGGTAGATAATTTACAAGCATTTCTGCTCCGCTATCTTGAAGAACCTTTTTGACGTCAACATCCGGCTCTTGAGAAACAGTAACAATTCGGCTCAAATGTCTACCTATTCCATCCAGAGTGGGACCTTTTTGTACGGTTATGCCCATATGAGGTACTTCTGCCACTGTAATCGTATTGTTTGGTCTTGCATAGATTGCCTCAGATACATCTTTTCCTACTTTGGTATCTGCGACATCAAATGCCGCCACCACTTCAATATCTCCTGGCTCATACCCCCCAATGTTAAAAGCTGTCAGACCTATAGTATCATGAGTATTTTGAGCATAGTATTTTCCACCTTGAATAATTGCAGAAGCACAGTTACCAACACCAGCTATTGCAATCTTTATTTTCTTACCCAACTTCGATAGCTACCAAATAATCCATCATATTAATTACTTGTGATTCAGAACAGAGGATTTTATAGTCCAGAACCGATTTGTGTTTTATGATAGAGCCAGGTAAACCAGTCAGGGATATTTACATCAAAAAAGGCGATACCATTGATTCAATATTTGATCAAATGTCAAAGTCAGGCGGATTTGAGTCAAAAAATCTTGTTGATGGTCTCAACATTCTGACTGCCATGATAGAGGACAAGGATTGTTTAAAGTTCATGTCGTTTGTTGGTGCAATTGTTTCAACCGGCCTCAGAGGTGTGATAACTGACATGGTAAAAAACAAGATGTGTGATGTAGTAATAACCACATGTGGTGCTTTGGATCATGACATTGCAAGACATTATTCTAATTATTTGGAAGGATCATTTACCATGGATGACAGTGAACTTTTGGAAAAAGAGATCCACAGATTAGGAAATGTTTTGGTTCCATTGAAAAGCTATGGACCGTTGATTGAAGAAAAAATGCAGTCTTTTCTACAAAAGGCCTACAATGAAGGCAAAAAAGAAATGTCAACTTATGATGTGACAAAGATGATAGGAGAGAGTTTGGGAGAGGATTCATTCCTTTATTGGGCAAATAAAAATAACATTCCAGTGATTGTTCCAGGAATAATGGACGGTGCAGTTGGAAGTCAAATCTGGATGTTTTCACAAAGCCATAGCGATTTCAAATTAAATGTTACCTCAGATGGAGATTTATTATCTGGATTAATATTCAAGGCAAAAAAATCAGGGGCATTAATGATAGGTGGTGGAATATCAAAACATCACACCTTGTGGTGGAATCAGTACAGAGACGGGCTGGACTATGCAGTGTACATAACAACTGCTCAAGAGTTTGACGGAAGTTTGAGTGGAGCCCTTGTCAGAGAAGCAATATCATGGGGCAAGGTTACAAAGGACGCCAAGCAGACTACAATTCATGCAGAGGTCACAACAATCCTGCCATTTCTTTATTCGGCCTTGCTTACCAAACTCAAATAGTGTAGACTGTCTTGTGATAGACTTGATCAAACCCTAATTTTGAGTAAAACTCCAAGAGGTTGTCTTTTTCATACGTTTCCAAAATCAAGGTCAGGTTTTTTGAATTAGCATAGTATGAAGCAAAATCAATCAATGAAGTGGCAGCACCACGGTGTCTCTTAGATGGCACAGTGCCAAGACAGTACAGTCCCATGATAGAGTTTTTTTCATACAAAGCCATGCATGAGATTCCTGATTCATCCACTACATAATCCACAGAATCAAGCGTATTTTCCAATATAGATGCCACAGGGCCTGACCAATCAAGGCAGTCATACGCCTCACAAAAAATTCTGGTCCACAGATCAATATCATCACGTGTAATTTTCATAGCATTTGTTTTCCTTGAAGGCCGTGTTCTTTTGAGAACGTGTTGCACATCATAGCGTGTGAATCCTTTTTTTTCAAGCATGCAATCAAGTTCAGGGCAATTCAACGAGTAAACACATGGTACAGAATTATTTTTTTGAAAATACTTGATGGATTCATCAATCATGTCTTCACTAGCACATGTAATGCCAGCAAGTTTGTCAAAAAAAACATCATCTGCAAGGTTTTGGTTTAAAAAAAGGGTTCCACATTCAAGTTCTGTGGCATTGCTCCACAGTCCAGTAAAGCCAAGGTCATTTGACTCAATTTGTTGAATCATGTTTTATACCAAGTATTTCACACATGTGGTTGAAATCAATTTGAGTTATGCTCTTTCCGTTTTTTACTTCTGTACATATTTTTTCCAATTTTGCAAGAGCCGTGGGAGAATCAAGGTCGTCATTTAATGATTCCATAAAATCATGTATTAGATTTGATATGGCACTATGTGTGGTATCAGAGACTCGAAGTGTAGTTAGACGAATCAAGTCAAGCAATGGTTTTTTTAACACTAGATCATTTTCAGAAAAATTCATGTCGTCACGATAATGTTTTGAAAAAACATACAGCCGTATAAGATCAGAGTCGTATTTTTTTATCAGGTCTTGTACCCAAACAACATTTCCTAGAGATTTTGACATCTTTTCCCCTCCAGACAAAACAAGGCCCACATGTACCCATGCTTTGACGGGTTGATTCGAGTCTGACAAAAGCTGGTACTGGGCAAGATGTGCCTCATGATGAGGATACACTAGTTCTCTTGCACCTCCATGAATATCATAATTGTCGCCAAAGTTTTCTACCGCAACAGCAGTATCTTGCATGTGCCACCATGGAATACCTTTTCCGAATTCACTTTCCCATGAAAAATCAAAATAATCAGTACAGTTCCATAGCATGACATCTTCTTGGTTTTTCTTGCCAGGACCGATATCCAATCGGTGTAGATTTAGCTGATCTCTTGTCTGCTGTGAAATCTGCCCATAGTTTTGCACTTGGGAAACATCAAGGTATACATTCCCATGTGCCATGTAAGCAACCTTTTTTTGGAGTAATTTTCTTATCAATACCTCCATACTTGAAACATAGTCTGACACATATGCAAGCCTATTGACACTTTGTATGCCAAGTGACTGCAGTGCCACTACAAATGCAGACGCATAAAACTTTGCCACATCTTTGTAAGTTGTCAAATTTTCTTTTGCTTTATCAAAGACATTTTGATTTATGTCAGTCAAGTTTACAAGAACATTGGTTTTGAATCCTTGATCATTTAGGCATCTAGACAAGAGATCATATATTAAAAAAATTCTTGCGTGTCCCAGATGAGTATAGTCATATACGGTAGGACCACAGATGAACATCTTTACAAGACTTTTTTCAAACGGAACAAAGTCTTCTTTAGACAGAGAAAAAGAATTGTAAAGTTTGAGCATTTTTTGATTTAACGTCCACCCTGAGAAAGGATCGGAGTCAATGTCACAGTGGAACGAACTTTTGGGAGTCTTCGTATCTTGTGTGTAATTAGTGCTTCTAGCGTAGAGCCTGAATCGGCTTGTAGTTTTACAAAAATGTCATAGATCCCATACGTACCTCTGACCTCTTTTACTTCTGAAATTTTTGCAAGTTCACTGATTATCTCTACTTCAGAACCTAGATCACAATTAATGAGTATGTAGAGTGTTTCCATAAGTATAAGCCGTTTTGGGCACATAAAACGATATCCATATTTAAAACGCCATATCCAATATTCACATCATGGGAAACGAAGTATACATTAAAGAAATCATTCCAATTGACATAAAAGGAGGCTATCTCATAGATGGTTTTCCGTACACAGGTTTAGCAAATGCTATTGCAACAGAGTCACTTGTCAACACAACATCTCAATTTGAATTGGCAGGGGTACTTGACTCTGAACTTTTCCCTCCAATCAGCATTGTAAGGGATGAGGCACCAAATTTCCCTGCCCGGATTTTAGTCAACAAAGATCTCAAGGTAGCAGTCTTTTCATCATACCTTACCCCCCATGAATCCATTCATCGCGATGTAGCACGAGTCATGCTAAAGTGGGCAAGTGATCACAAGTGTTCTTTCATCATAAGCAGTTCAGCAATTAAAAGTGATGAAGAAACGCCCGTTGTGATAGGGGTTGGCAGTACTGAAGATGCAAAGAAAAAATTACGCGATGTGGATATACCAGTATTAAAGAATGGGACCATACCTGGAATTCCAGGAATTTTATTAAACGAAGGATCCATAGCAAAAATCAATGTAATCGTATTATTGTGTAAAGCAAGAGAATCAGGGCCTGATTTTCGAGCAGGCGCTGAGATTTGCATGGCCATGACAAAACTTGTCCCAGGAGCATCATGCAACCTCAAGCTACTACTCAGTGAAGCAGAAGGCATAGAACAAAGCTTGAAACAGACAGAACAAGATGCAGGCCCACTCAGAGATGCAATTTACGGATGATGTTTCAAGAGAGAGCAATCACAAGAGAGAGTCTCGAGAAAATTCTAAGGGTGTTAGATTCAGACGAGGGTGTAAGAATAGATAACGAGTTAAATCGCATATTTGTAAACAAGACCTCGAAGAAATACTGTATTGATATATCCATAAACAACAAAGACGAGTTTATTTACAAAAATAGCGCCAACGAAGTCATGTACTTTCTAAAAGATCATCTGAATGAATCATCAAAAATTTTTGCATACTAGAACAAGGATCAGCCACAATCCAATTCCTCAATATTTGATTTGCATGCATCATTAAATTGCGATATTTTAGAATTCAACATATCACAGAGTTGTGGATCCATTGTCTTGTGATATTGTATGGTATCTTCCGCAATGTCTAACTGACGCACAGTGCACACATGTGACAATTCGAATACATATGAAACAACTGATACAGTCAAGCCAACTGTCACTATGATAAGAATCCATTTTAGCTGTCTATTGCGCATTCTAACTTTTTGAAACGTCTACCTCGATGGTTGAAACGTTTCTCTCTTTCCCATCATTTGATTCAAGCCTCTCAGAGAAGATTCTCACTCCACTTACTTTGTATCCCATTGCACTCATCCTTTTTACTATCATCTGTGACACATCTACTGCCGTAACCATGCTCCTGCCCCTTGCTTTTATGGTCACAGTAGGCTCGTTTGCAAGAAGTGTGAGCGTAGCATTAAGATATGTCAAAATGGGTTTTTTACCAATAAATACAATATTAGGCGGTCTGGACACAAGACCCACTCTTGTTGTGTTTTATTTAATAGTTAGCAAAGAAAAACACTATATCGTTTAATCAAGAATACATACTCTAGTCAAGATTCTTTTTTTCTATGTACATCTGTAAGATTTTTTCAATATCTTCGGATTTGGACTGCTTTACTTCCTCAACTATGTCTTTTTCCTCAATTTCATAACAATTGAGCAT
This sequence comes from Nitrosotalea sp., assembly GCA_029850515.1. Classification (GTDB taxonomy): domain Archaea; phylum Thermoproteota; class Nitrososphaeria; order Nitrososphaerales; family Nitrosopumilaceae; genus Nitrosotalea. Next base: position 10,206 of record JARCRW010000022.1, read on the forward strand.
CTCATTTTGCTCTTTATAGAATAACAGTATTTTTTCCTGGTATATGCAATAATACATCTTGTCAACCTCCATTTTTTCAGATTTTATCTTTACACCCTCTGGTTCTACAACAATTGGATAATCCATGTTCAGTTTATCCATACAGCATATTTAGATGATGTTGATAACAAGAGACAAGAGGATCAACAATAACGTAATAAGGATTTTAAATCATGAATTCATTGTGAGCCACAGAGTCATATTCCACATTGACTTTGATTATTTTTATGCCCAGTGTGAAGAGATACGCAGGCCAGACCTAAAGACAAAGTCCGTAGTTGTATGCGTGTATTCAGACCGCGGAGGAGACAGCGGGGCAGTTGCAACTGCCAACTATTTAGCTAGAAAATATGGCGTCAAATCAGGGATGCCAATCAAGTTTGCAAAAAAGAAACTCGAGAATATGCCAGAATCAGTTTTCTTGCCGACTGACTTTGAATATTATTCAGAGGTTTCAGAAAATGCCATGAACATCATAAGAAATTATGCCGATATTTTTGAGTACGTCGGAAGAGATGAGGCATACCTTGATGTGACAAATAGAACTGGGCATGATTTTAAAAATGCAGCACATCTGGCACAACAACTCAAGAATTCATTACGCAGTACAATAAAGCTCTCAAGTACTATAGGGATATCTTCAAACAAGCTTGTTTCCAAGATTGCATCGGGCCACAAGAAACCAGATGGTCTTACCATCATAGAGCCGCAGGAAATTGAATCATTTTTAGGTCCACTGCCAATACGAACAATCCCGGGAATCGGCAAAAAATCCGAAGAAAAATTTTCCGAAATGAATCTTGAAACAATATCACAGCTTCAGAGTGTTGACGTCTTTACCCTGAATGGATTATTTGGAAGAAAAATTGGATCATATATTTATAATGCAGCGCGAGGGATTGATGAAGAACCAGTATCTCCAAGACATGACCCCATTCAGTATAGTAGAATAGTAACACTAAAGCAAGATTCCAAGGATTTTGATTACCTTGCAAATGATTTAGAAAAACTTTGTGACGACCTGCATAAAACCATAGTAAGAGACAACATACTTTTCAGATCTGTTGGAATTCAGTTCGTCCAGTCAGACCTGTCAAATAAGACAAAATCAAGAACCCTTAGAAATCCAACATCAAGTTTGGACGAGTTGAAAAAAATCGTGATTCAACTACTAAGAGAATCTATCGAGGATCAGAAACTACCTGTAAGACGACTGGGAGTACGAGTTTCAGATTTTTCACAGACTAGTGGACAGGTAGACATTACAAGATTTTTTTAAACCAACACACCTACTCGAGAAGCCAGCCTTTTGTGCTCATCATCTGATATCCATTCTACATGCAGATAATCAAATATCTCACTGTCATTCATCCCCAGTCTTCTTGCTTCCTCAACAGCAATTTCATATGCCTCAATTTCAGTAGGCCTGTCAACATAGGAGTATGACTTGTCATAAAGATCAAGTCCCTGTCTTTGCTGTTTTACATGCACCAATTCGTGAATTATGTCAAGATATAGAATCTTTTTTTCAGAATTTCGAAGGTGGTTTCTTCCTATCACTATTGACGCATCATCATTTTGAACATGCATGTAATGTGTTTTTTCATTTACAATGACAGATATGTTTTCAAACACATTCTCCAGATTTTCTTTATTTTCAAATATTTTTAAAAGAATTTTAGTATTTTTTAGATTCACAAAAATTTCTTCGATGTAATATGTTCCGTTTTCTACATCATGGTTTATTTTGATTTGGTCCATTTTTTGCAGCCTCTAATTTTTTGATGCGTTTTGTTTCCACATATGTAACTATGAGTAAAAACATGAAGAGCCATGGCAGAAACATGATCTCGCCTGCAATGCCATGAAATGACTCGAATTCATTTACGTTGGTAGATATCTTGAGGACGAAAATTGACAATGACAAAATCCTGATTACATTTACAGTTATTGTTCCAACTACTCCCAGAGCAAAGTAGACTATCTTTCTGTTTCTTGGAATATTCATCTTTAGTAAAAATGCCATCATCACAAGCGAGTAGATTATGATACTGTGCACACCTGCAGACGGCCAAAACACCTGCAATGCAAATGGACCATGTATCCCATCAAGGAACATTACATTCCCATGCGAAGTAGCCATTCCTAGGTGAAACAGATTTATCAAAAAAACATCAAGTTGTACAAGATATGGTACAACATACTGTAGTGGCCCTAGAGTGTCATATGGAAAAAAGGCATCAAGCGACAAAATAATTGCAGTACCTGCAGTGTATATTGGACCTGCAGGAGATATTCGAATCCACCTCTTTCCAAACAGAATTGTCAGGCTCGCTATGAAAAATGCAGCAAGCACAATAAAGTCCCACATCCAAGTCCAAGAATCTTTTAGCAGCACGTGGAAACTCGGTGCAATAGATACCAGGTAGGATTTCAAACCAAACTCTAAACCGATAAG
>JARCRW010000023.1 GCA_029850515.1 Nitrosotalea sp.
CTCTGATTATGAAACCAAATCTTACATTATCCAATTGATTTTCTGACTGGATATTTTTGTTTGTTACAACGACATCTGAGAATCCATGTATCATTGATTGAAAATTGGTTTATCGAAGAACAAAATGATTTTTTCTTCTAGTCTTACCTTGTCATGTCTGCTGATGCACAAAAACATGGTTCAGGAAAGCCTAACATGTTTGATCTTTTAATATGTATGCAATAATGATCAGGGCTCTCGCTCTGGGAATGAAGAGTCAATCTTAAAATAGAATATTGTTAGAGGGCTAACATGCAAGGCTCTAACGCACTTGACAGTTATGATCCCAAAAAGGCAGAAAAATCTCTAAAAATGCTACTCAATGACAAGAGTAATGAATTTCGAGAATTGGCACATGGTATTGGGTATCCCACCTCCAACAAGGAGTGGGAATTTATAATTCTGAATTTCTGCCTTGATTTTAGTGACTGTTTCAAGGCATGGTCAAGTAAAGACAATAGCTCAGATCACATGCAGGTACACAAATGTAACACAATGATGAGACAAATTGGCCTTGGTAAATCTAACATGACGGAAGTTACACACCTAGAAAATATTGCGTACCGAATCGCAGAAGACTTTAAAGCCATCTACAAGAGAATTGAATAGATTTTCCAGAGTGTTTTAAAATCTAAAATGGCAAAAATTAATTTATGTGCTATCCTTCTGATGCAGATTTTCCACCATCTACATTAAGTATGGCACCAGAAATCCATTTTGCCTCGTCTGATGCAAGATATGCTACAGCGTTTGCAATATCTACCGGTTCGCCAATTCTGTTTATGGGTTGTCTGTCTTCCAAGACCTTTCGTGCTTCTGGGTAACCAAGATATGATTTCATCATTCCTGCATTAACTATTCCGGGATTGACGCAATTGCAACGAATATTTCGTCGTGCATATTCTACTGCAAGTCCTTTGGTGAACATGTTGATGGCGGCTTTTGTTGTACAATATACTGTCAGGTGAACCTTTGGTATTGCTCTTTCTGCAGAGATGGAACCAATGTTGATTATGGATCCGCCATTTTTGTTCTCAAGCATCTTGATTATGACCGACTTTGTTATTCTAAATGTGCCAAACAAGTTTGTATCTACTAAAGAATTACAGTCTTCATCAGTCATCTCATGAAAATGTATTGGATCAGTGATTGTTCCTGCATTGTTTACTAAAATATCGATTCTTCCATAATGATCAGTTATCTGATTTACTGTCTGAATGACTTGAGATTCTTTTGTTATGTCGCATGGAATTGCAACAGTTCGTGATGGATAATCTTTGATGGTCTTTCGTGCCTTTTCTAACTTTACCATATCTCTTCCCAATAGGACTACGTTTGCTCCCTCCTCAACAAATTTCTTGGAAATTTCCAATCCTATGTCGCTTGATGCGCCTGTAACAATTGCTATTTTGTCCTTTAATCTCATGTATTGTGTTTGGAATTATACTATATGAATAATTACATTCTAAGTTTTATATCAAACCATGTGATCAAACAAGTTAGAAATAGGTATCACTGCCTTGATTTGAAATTGACGTTCTTTTTACAATAACTTGACATAACAGTATTGTCTTGACATGCGTGTTAATGCATGATCATCACTGGGCATTTTGCCAATTCTGAAATTTTTCTACTCGTGCTCCCCAATGTCAATACCTTTGAAATTCCTGAACGCCCCTTGCTTCCAATAATAGTCAAATCAATATCGTTATCTTGTATGAATTTCAATAATTTTCCAGTTACATCCCCTTCTAGAACAACACTTTTGATGACTATTCCAGAGTCCTTGTAGCTTGTTTCTATTTCTTTTAGGTGCGATTCTGTAGATGTCTTGATTGAGTTTTTTATCTGCTCTAATGTTTTCCTGCTTCCTTCTGAGAGGATCTGTCCGGGCGGGTTTACTGTACTCACATCTACGACATTTGCTAGATATATCACAGAATCAAACGACTTTGCCATTTCAATTGCTGTCCTCAATGCTTTTTGGGAATATGTAGAACCGTCATACGGGACCAAGATGTTGCTGTATGATTTACTCACGGTGTGTTTTTGATGATTCTAGGAGTTAAACTGTTTTATCAATTTCAGTTGTGATAACACGGTGTACCTATAAAATATGCCATATTGCTATTGGCGAGAGGTTATGTTGGAGAATAATTATGATGTTTAAAAATAGGATTGATGCGGCTCAAAGACTTGCCAGTAAACTAGAATGGCTGAAAAAAGAAGATCCTGTGATTTTGGCAATTCCTAGAGGAGGTGTGATAACAGGGGATGTGATTGCAAAAACACTTGGACTACCACTCGATATAATTGTCTCACGAAAAATTGGTGCACCTTACAATCCGGAACTTGCCATAGGTGCAGTAATACATGATGGCAGTTTTTTTCCAAACTCTAATTTGATAACTGCACTGGGAATTCCACAGAGTTATCTTGATGAACAAATTGCTGATAATGTCAAAGAGGTAAGGAGAAGATTGGCGAAATTTCGGGGCAGAATGGACTATGATCTAAAAGGTAAAACAGTTGTAATTGTTGATGATGGTATTGCCACTGGCGCAACAGTCTTTGTTGCATTGGATTGGATCAAAAAGCAGGGACCCAAGAGAGTCATAGTTGCAATTCCTGTAGGGCCTCAAGATACCATCGATAGACTACGTCAAATGGCGGAGGTTGTAGTGTTGCATGATCCTGCCGTCTTTGGTGCAGTGGGAGAATTTTATGATTCATTTGATCAGGTTGAAGATTATCAGGTATCTGAAATAATGAGAAGCTATGGCTTTGAATCAGAAAACATTGCATGATGATTGTTGTCACAAACTATCTTGCACGTAATGCGTTTAGTATGACGCTGACATCCAAAACTTCTTGAAGTATAGCACCAATGGCTGGCGGAAGATGCCCGAACATAGCTATTACCATAAAGAAAAAACTGCCGCCTAGACCAACTAGAATACTCTGCCTTGCAACTTTGATTGTCCTTTTGCCTATGTCTATTACGTCTACTATCTTTGAGACACTATCTATTAGAAATACTATGTCTGCAGCCTCTGCAGAGATGGCAGTCCCTTTTGCTCCCATGGCTATTCCTACAGTTGATGCTGCTAAAGCTGGCGCGTCATTAATACCGTCTCCGACCATTGTAACATTTTCAAACTCTTGTCGCAGTTTCTTTACTGAGACAACTTTTTCTTCTGGAACAAGATTTGCCTCATAGTCTGTTATACCAGCCTGCTGCGCAATACTCTCAGCATTATTTTTGATATCGCCTGTAAGTAAAACCGTTTTCTTTACTCCTCTGATTTTTAGTTTTTGTATCATGGTTTTCACATCTGGTCGTATTTCATCACCAAACATGATTGCACCTGACAGTCTTCCATTGAATGCTACAAACGCAACCATGCGTCCTTTTGGTTTTATCTTGTCTGCTATGGCATTGGTGTTGTTGAAAATGTCTTCCCACACATTTGCAAATATGCTCGGAGATCCTATCATTATGTGATCAGAGCCTACTCGTCCCTCAACTCCAGCACCTGATATTTCGCGAAAATCTTCTGGCATGAGTAGTTTACCGAATTTTTCTTTTCCTTTCTGAACTATCATGGATGCAATGGGATGAGACGATAGCTGTTCCAAGCTTGCGGCCTTTAGTAATATGTCATCGCTTGAAATCACATCAAAAGACAATATTCTTTCAACAGCAGGCGTACCATGTGTTATGGTTCCAGTTTTATCAAAAACTGCAACCTGGGTCTTTGCAACTTGTTCCATTGCTGATCCTGTTTTTACTATTATCCCTGACTTGGCAGCTCGGTTTATTCCACTGATGATTGCAACAGGAGTGGCAAAGATGAGCGAACAAGGAGTCGCAACCACCAGGACAGACAATATTGTCTCAAAATTGTTTGTAACTAACCACCCTGATATGCTTGCCACAAGTGTGATGGGCGTAAACCAAATGGCATATTTGTCTGCCATTCTCTGAATTGGAGCTTTTTCATGCTGTGCTTTTTTCACAAGGTTGACAATTTTTGAATACTGGCTTTCTTCACTTTTTCTTGTAGCCTTGATGTCGAACACATCGCCAATATTTATTGTTCCACTAAATACCTGATCACCATTAGTTTTCGTTTTAGGTAATGGTTCACCAGTGAGTGATGATTCATCAATACGGGATGTCACACTGAGTATCTCCCCGTCAACTGGAATCACATCTCCGGGTCTGATGACTAGTATATCGCCTATGTTGATTTGAGATACTTGGATTTCTTCAAGATCATGGTCAATCTTTCTATGTGCAATTCTTGGTGCTCGTGATAAAAGGTTGTCAAGTGATGACGACGCTCTTCTATATGCATAATCTTCAAGTGCTTTCCCGCCTGACTGCATTAATACAATTATCACTCCAGGAAATGCGTCGTTGAGTATGACTGAGACAATAATTGCAAGCATTGCCACAATGTCTGCCACAAAATGTTTATGTAAAATTTCGTGCATAGTTTGCCAAACCACTGGAATTCCTCCTGCAATTAGGGTAATCAGCCAGACGATTTTTCCCACCTGTTGTTCATTGGTTACTTGTAACGTACCTCCTATGATCAGCCCTATGACGGCCAAGATTGGGACTGGATAATGTTTTGTAAACCATATGATTTTCCTCAACTGCTCCATCTCGTACGTCATCCGTAATCTTGAGTCAACCAAAAATTAAAACCGCTCTTCCACTATCATGTGTGATAATCAATGTCTTTTTCAATGGTTGTTTTTTATTAAAAACTGGATCGCACATCTACTTTGTATTATGCTGCTACACGTGTTGTTTTAACAGTTTTTGAATCTCTTGCGTAACTAGGGGCAAAAATGCGCCTACATCAGTTACTATTCCAAGTGCTTGCCATGTTCCTCTGTCCATGAGTTTTGTTACAGTTGGTTGGCTGATGTCTACAACAATTACCTTCACATCAGCCGGTAACATATTTCCTGTAGCAATCGAGTGAAGCATTGTTGAAACCATAATGACAAGTTTTGCATCTTTGACAATTTCTTTGTATTTCCGCTGTGCCACTGTCATGTCTGTAATAACATCTGGTAACGGGCCATCATCTCTTAATGAACCTGCAAGTACAAAAGGCACTTTATTTTTCACACATTCAAACATTATTCCTTTTTTCAACACTTTCTTCTCTACCATCTTGCGAATTGATCCTGCTTTGAAGACTGCATTTATTGCTTGCATGTGATTCCTGTGACCTCTTACTGCAAGTGTACCATCTTGTACATTCATTCCAAGTGATGTGCCAAGAGTAGAATATTCTATATCATGAACAGCAAGTGCATTTCCTGCAAGAACTGCATTGATGAATCCAAGTCTTATCAATAATGAAATTGAATCTGATGCTCCGGTGTGTACAATCGCAGGTCCTCCCACAAGAACAATTTTTCCTCCTTGCTTCTTTATCTTGTAAATATCCTCTGCAACTTTTCTTGCAATATGTTGTGTAGGTCTTTCACTTGAACTTCCACTGCTCATAAATTGAAACAGGTTGACTCCCTCTCTTGGCCTTTCAGGAGGTGTGACACGTATTCCTTTTTCACCAACAATTATCATGTCGCCTTTTTTGATGTCACGAATTGGAGTGCAGGATGCTCTGTTTTCTTTTACTATGATGCATTTGTCCATCATCATGTTTTCTACGCGAATCCATTTTCCTTTGTGAAAAATTTCAGTGTGATTGTTAGTTGTACTGTAAAAATCATCTGGCATTACCATGTTTTTTTGTGCTTTTTTTAATGAAATTTCTTGCTGAATCTTTGAGGTTGCACCCTCGCGGTATACTGCCTCTAAAATCTTATCTAGATGTTCCTGAGATTGGCCCTGGATTGAAAGTTTTGCATAACTCTCATCTTTTTTATGTTTTCCGACCTTGAACTCCTGAACCTGAAATTCACCCTTTAGGTCCATTATGACATCAAAAATCTTTGTCAATATCATTGAATCAATGAGATGCCCCTTGACCTCTATGTCATGAGAAAACTTCTTTATCATTTCCTAAAATGAATGAGTTGTAC
>JARCRW010000024.1 GCA_029850515.1 Nitrosotalea sp.
GACTTTATGGAATTTTTTAATTCGTTAGATAAAACAAGTGACAGATACAAAGAGATCAATGAGGCACTGGATCTACTCAAGAAAAACTAGCCAAAGGGGATAAAATTCCGAGAAACCTGTGGCCTAAAAAATACTCCAAAGAATACAAAATTCACACATTGTTTCGTTTCAAGCTAAGATCAGGATGGAGGCTTGTGTATACAGTATATGGTACAAAACAGGAGAAAGTCTGTACTATTTTGGAAGCGTTTGACCACAAAGAATACGAAAAGAGATTTGGCTACTAGATTATCTTAATACGGTGGACTCTCTACGAAGCTTCTTTAGTTTTAGATTGTCTGCAAATATCCAAAGAATGGCACCTCTCTTATCATACATTATCTTGTTTGACTTTTCCAGGTAGTCCAAGATTGTAGTAAATGTCTTGTACTGAACCTGCTTTGGAAGGGATCTCCATAATCTGTTTTTAGAGCTAAACTCCTTTTTGTCAGAAATCATTCCTTCTACCATCTCGATAGTATCAAGACGTGGCATGTGTGATATGGTTCTGGAACTTTGTTTTCCAGATTTCTTCTGCAAGGTGACTTTGCTCATTTCCTACCTACAGATAGGACGTAATTGTATATATACATACATGCATAATACAAATTTATACCAATATGAATCGAGATGAATCCAAATTTATAGAAGAGTTCATGAAAGAAAATGAACCAATATTAGAGGATCTTGGTAAAGAGATCAAAGATTTTTAGTTATAATCAAAAGATAGACCAAAAATTAAAATTATAATAATATTTGTCCTACATGCATAACATTTGATTATCATGCGATTCTGAGATAACCATTTTAATAGTAAACAAAAAGGTTCTTAGCTTCAAGTAAATGTTCTAAATCTGATTGTGCTTAATAAAAAAATGAAAATTTCTGTTCATGACTATTGAATCACCTCTGAAAGTTAACAGGTCATCTGCCCAAAAGATTGAATTTACGGATACATGGTAAAAGCTGTAGATGTCAAATAACCCGTCCGATAGATTTCCAGATTGGAACAACCTTTACAAACAAGATGTAAAGAAAATGCCATGGTACAACGAAAGGCTTGATGCAGATTTAGAAAACCAATTAAATCTACGGAATATTACCAAGGGAAGATTTCTTGATCTGGGTACCGGTCCGGGAACACAGGCAATCCAGCTTGCAAAAATTGGATTTGAAGTCACAGGAACAGATTTGTCAGAAAACGCCATACTGAAGGCAAGAGAACTTGATAACTCGATCAAATTCATTGCAGATGACATACTGCATTCTAAACTAAAAAGTACTTTTGATTATATCTTAGATAGAGGCTGTTTTCACGTATTGCCACCTGATAAAAGGAGTAGATATACAAAAAAGATCCACGAAATACTTGATGATTCTGGCTTGTTCTTTCTCAAGTGTTTTAGCATAAAAGAAAAGAACCTCACTTATGGTCCTTACAGATTTTCTGAAGATGAAATAAGATATATCTTTAGCAAATATTTTGTAATTGAAAGTATAACTGATGTTGTGTACCAGGGTACGCTTGATCCGCTCCCAAAAGCGTTGTTTTCAGTAATGAGAAAGAAGATTTAATCGTCTAAAACTAACTCCATCAAAAAACTACAATGATTTGAAATTGAAATTATTCAAATAGATTAAAACATAGAATATATTTTCTATACAAGTGGGTCCAAAATAACGACCAAGATGGTTACCGAGTCCCCCGAGCCAGCACTGAAATTTATTGTAGAAAATCCCTGGAAAGTAAAAAAGAGATACAACCAATTTTTTTTAAATCATAGATATCCAACAAATCTCAAGTGTGAGAACAATTGATACCTCAAAAAACTAGTCATAAAATCATGATACGCAGTATATAAAAAACACGAGGTTAACATCCATCATAATAACTGCCATCTAAAATAGTTCAATCCCGTAAAACAAGTGTGGTAAGAAAAGGCATAGTTGCCGAGATTTTCAGCAAGGCCATGTACAGTGACAAGCCTCAATCACATATTGTTGGATATATTGATCGTGGTAAAACAAAAGAGACAACACTTGAAGAATTTTTAAAACTGTCTGAAAACTTTGAACTAATCCCTGCAACAAGAATTGCATATATCAAAAAAGAAAACAACATTCTGTATTCAAAAATATACAAGATCTCATAATCATTTTAAAAAATCAGGTAGTGCTATTAGTGGGTAGATTTTGTTCTAATTTGTGCTAATTGATTTTTTAAAGCCCATACTTGAGAATCCGTTTTTTGTAAAATATGGATTAACGGGCCTTTTTCTCAACGCAGTATTTGCCTCAGTAGTACCATTCCCAATCGTAGTCACATCAACTGCTTTGCTTTTGGATGGTCAGAGTGAAGTAATGGTGTTTATTGTAATGTCAACTGGCTCCGTAATAGGTGGAATCTTGACATATTACATTGGATATGATGGTGGTAAGGTCTACAAGATTTTGAAAAGGACCCATAGAGAAGAGCACCAACAAAAAAGCTTTGTATGGCTAAGCAAGTACGGATGGAGTATAATCTTAGCTCTGAGTTTGGTTCCAATACTGACAGAAATTGTGACAGTGATTGCGGGAGTAAAAAAATACAGCTTCAAAAAATTTTTCATATCCATGAGTATTGCAAGAGTAGCTAGTGCGTTTGCCATGGTTTATTTTGGCAACATGTTTCTGCAATACATCAAGGCATAAAAAATCACGTGTAAACACCAGTAGTAAGATTTTATTCAGCAGAATAGTATCAATTCTGAAGATGGGAATTCCAGAAAAAATCCAAGCCATCAAGGATGAGATGTCAAAGACGCAGATAAACAAGGCAACGGAACATCATGTAGGTCTTCTCAAGGCAAAGCTTGCCAAGCTTAAAAGAGAGCAAGAGGATGTAAAATCAAGATCAAGTGGAAGCTCAGCAGGCTTTGATGTTAAAAGGACAGGTGATGCGACAGTTGTATTCATCGGATTACCAAGCGTTGGAAAATCTACACTGCTCAATAGATTGACTGGTGCAAAATCAGCGGTTGGTGCATTCCAGTTTACAACAACAACAGTAGTTCCTGGAATGATGGAACATAGAGGTGCCAAGATTCAGATTTTAGATTTGCCTGGAATCATCAAGGGTGCATCAACTGGCAAGGGCCTTGGAAAAAGAGTTTTAGCAGTTGCAAAAAGTGCGGATCTTGTATTGATAATTCTGGACGTGTTTCAACCATATCATGAAGATGTCATAAGGACAGAGCTTGGAAATATCGGGATTAGACTTGACCAAAAGCCCCCAGATATCGTAATTGAAAAGACCGGAGATGGTGGAATCTCAGTCAGTCAGCAGGTTCCACTTACAAAGATGTCAATTAGCTTGCTGAAGGACATACTTCGACTGTACGGCATGAATAATGGTAGAGTCTTGATTCGAGAGGACGTTGATGCTGACCAGATAACAGACTTTATTTCAGGCAACAAGTTTTACGTCCAATCCCTCACAATAATGAACAAGATTGATCTTGTAAACCAGGGTTTCGTAAATGAATTACAGGAAAAATCAAAGTCAAAATTTGTTCCAATCTCTGCAGACTCGGACATCAACATAACTGCACTTAAGGACACAATATTTGAAAAACTAGACTTTATTCGAATTTATATGAGACCGAAAGGCGGCGAGACCGATTACAAGGAACCGTTGATAACAAGAAACAATTCCACAGTACTGGATATATGCAACAAGCTTCATCGTGACCTCAAAAAAGATTTCAGATACGCACTTGTGTGGGGCAAGAGTGTAAAGTTTGGTGGGCAGCGAGTTGGCATAAATCATGTTCTACAAGATGAAGATGTACTCACAATAATCAAAGCAAAATAGCAAAAACTCTTTTGTGCCAAAAACATTTTTAGCATCATGGAAGAAAACGAATACAGATGGTGTAAGAAATGTTTTTCAAAAACAAAACAAGAAATTATTTTCATGCCGAACATGGCAACATACAAGAGAAGAAGACAGTACAGATGCACAGAGTGCGGACAGACATCATGGTTACAGGGAAGAAGACCATCTGCAGAATCAGTTTACTAAATTTTTGATCAAAAAATTAGTTTTTTATGAAAAAAATTGTGTCTAATTACTCATCATTTAGTGTAACTTTCTTAAGCGCTACAATAGAAAAACTAGTAAATTCAACAATTGTGCAATGGCAAAACGATCAACACGAGCTGTTAAAAAAAGATCAGCTCCAAAGAGAAGATCAGCTGCAAAGCGATCCGCTCCAAAGAGAAGATCTGCTCCTAAGCGAAGTGCTCCAAAGAGAAGATCAGCTGCAAAGAGAACAGCATCAAAAAGACGAAGATAAAATTTTAAACAGATTATCGCTTCTAGTAGGCGATAATTTGTAATATTTTAGCTAAACATTTGACTTGGTGGAGATGGCGATTTGCTTTTTACTGCATCAGGTTCTACGAAAAATTTTCTTTCATTAGGAATTATTGATAGCTTCAGTGATGCATTGACTGCATAGTGTGGCGTGCCATCAGGATTTTTGTAGTTTGTTGCAATCCCAACTCTGTCAAGATCAACTTTTACCTTGACCATCGTTCCATCTTCAAGCTTGAAAATAACATGTTCTTCTCCCACTCGTTGATGATCTAACATCTTGAATTCTATTTTTTCTTTTGATGTGCTCATATCATTTGAAAACAGATCTGAGTTATTTGAATATTAGTAAAGAAAGCTCATTAGTTTTATTTGCTGTTCTGTCGTCAACACATTTTTCGAAGATAGAATCTCAAGCAATTGAGTTATCAGAGCACGCTCTTGCTCTGAGAATCCAGTTGGACCCTTGTCACCTGGCTGTCCTGGAGGACCTCTTGGACCCTGTTCTCCTGGAATTCCTTGTTGTCCCTGCGTACCTTGTGGGCCCTTGTCACCAATAGGACCTTGCTGACCTGTCAAACCCTTGTCTCCTTGTGGACCCTGTACACCCTGTGTACCCTTGTCACCCGGCGGTCCCTGTGGACCTTGTGGACCTGGAGGACCTGGAACTCCTTGAATCCCTGGTGGACCCTTGTCACCTGGAACACCCTGTGGACCAGTCGTGCCTTTTTCACCTTGTGGACCTTGGATTCCTTGTGGACCTGGAGGACCTGGAGGACCAGACGTGCCACGTGGGCCTTGATCACCAGTTGCACCTGGCAACCCTCGTGGTCCCTTGTCACCTTGTGGACCTGGGATTCCAGTAAGACCTTTTTCTCCAGCAGGACCTTGTGGTCCCTGTGGACCTTTTTCTCCAGCAGGACCTTGAGGACCAGTTAGACCCTTATCACCTTGTGGACCTTGAGGACCGGACAATCCTTTATCACCTGGTACACCCACTGGGCCTTTTGGACCCTGTTCACCAGGTGGACCAATAATTCCCTTATCACCAGTAGGACCGGGTGGACCAGTAGGACCTTTTTCTCCAAGTGGGCCAATCTCTCCGGTGAGTCCCTTGTCACCCTTGTCGCCTTTGTCACCTTTGTCACCACGTTCTCCTTTTTCTCCCTCATCACCACGGGGACCCTTATCACCTTGTGGACCCTTGTCACCAGTAATTCCTTTATCACCAATTGGACCCTTGTCGCCCCTGTCACCTTTGTCACCTGGTGTACCTTGCGGGCCTTTATCACCATGTGGACCCGGTGGTCCCGGAGGACCCTTGTCACCAGTAATTCCTTTATCACCAATTGGACCCTTGTCTCCCCTGTCACCTTTGTCACCTGACGATCCAGAAGGGCCCTTGTCACCTTTTTCTCCAGCAGGACCTGGTGGGCCTTTATCACCTTGTATGCCCATAGGACCTGGAGGACCGGACACACCTGGTTGACCCATCGGGCCTGGTTGACCCATTGGACCGGCAGGACCCATAGGACCAGATGGACCGCGGTAACCTCTTTCGCTTGTAAAATGTTCCATGGTTTGTTTTGGTCTTGTATCAGAATCTGATTTTGTATATCGAGTGATTACTTCTGGCTCCGAGGTTGGTTCGACATAGTCAGAGCCTGTTCGTGGAACATCAACTGGAAAACTGGTGTAAGCTGATGAAAACTGGTCGATTACAACAACCCAGACTAGCCCTCTCTGAAATACAGATGGAGGTAACGGGTTTTTTACAGAGCCTAAAACTTGGGAAAATTTTTTGTCTTTAACCCTAAGATGAAAGTTATCTTTCCACAAAGCATGAAAACTTCGCTTCTTGATATCATCAGCAGACGGGGAAGCATCACAGAGTGCAATCTGTACCTCAAAGACACCAGACGGGATCTTAAAAGGAGATTCGCCTGTGACCTCTATAGTGTTATCTTTTGATGACATATTCTACGTCTAATCCCTAAGTATTTTTGTATTTTCAATATGATATAAAGCCCATTTGTGAATTTTTAGACACTTGGAAATCTGTTTTCTACCTTTCGTTGCTGCCTAATTTTCAAACTAATCTATTTATCTACGGCTAATCCACATTTTGTTGACCGTGAAGAAACTATTTGGAGATAAAAAGGAAGAGCCTGTAACCAAGATAACAAAGTCAGAGGAATCTACCAATACCAAACTGACAGATTCCAACTATAACAGAAACAAACTCTACAAAAAGGGAATTTCCCTGATGGCAGACGAGAGAATGGAGGATGCCGCAAGGGCCTTCGAGGATGCGTTACGAATCGACCCAACCCATATGGAATCTCTTCTGAAACTAGGATACACCCGTTTTCACATGAATGACCTGTCAAGCGCCATGGAGGCTTACAACAAAGTCCATGAAATCGACGTGACAAATGCGGAGGCGTGGAACTTGAAAGGCCTAATTTACTATAGACAGAAAAATTACGATAAAGCATTAGACAGTGTAGAAAAGGCAATTGATTCCGATTCCAAGGATGGAATGTCGTGGTACAACAAGGCATGCTATCATTCTCTGTTAAATCACATACCAGAAGCAATTGAGGCGCTAAAGCGTGCAATTGAGATAGATGTAAAAAATGCCAAAAAAGCAGTAAAGGACAAGGACTTTGAAAACATCAGGGCAGATGATGGATATAGAAGAATTGTGGAAGTTGTTGTACTGGAATCTGTAAGACAAGGATATCGCAAGGTCGGTCAGATTGTCTGGACCACAATGGTGGGTAAGCTGGAAGTAGAGGATGCCGCAAGAAAACTAATTGAAAAGGGATTGCTCATAAAGACAGAGAAAAGTCTTGGACTTCAAAAAGTGGAAGAATATGAAATTGTGCCAGAACTTGCTGAAAAGATTGGTGTTGAGAGAAAGACTTTCTTTGGAACTACAAAAAAATCCCAACCAATTGTCATACAAAACCTCAAGGAGATAAACGAGGCAGTGCATGCTGCCAAGACATCAATTGAGAAAGGCGATGTCAGTGAAATTATTTCAAAACTTGACGTGTTCATAGAACCATCAAAGAAAGGCAGTCAGATGATCGAATACTTTTTTGAGGAGCACCGAGACATCAGACTGTACAAGGTAAGGCTCACTGACAAGGGATCCGAATATCTCCAAGTAAACAAGCAGAAGATAATTGATTTGTTTGATAACATAGAAACAATGATAACCAAAAAACTTCGTACCGAAGCTGCCGGACAGTCCTGATTTATTCTGCAGACAGGTCCCAATAGTTTGCATCCTTTTGCTGTTCTATCGGTTTTTCAAGAGACTTCCACTCTTTGAATGAGCGGACATAGAGTTTTACATTTTGCATTCCAAGTGACTTTAGTGCATAATATCCAAGTCCTGAGAGTGTACCCACACTTCCACAATATGTAATTATTTCAGAGTCTGGGAGGATGTTCCTATTTTGAATCATCCTTCTTAGATCCTCTTTTGGTCGCAGTATATTTTGCCCTGATGCGAGCATTCTGTAGGGAATATTGATTGCACCTGGGATATGTTGTTCCAGATAATTTAGCCGTTCCCTATTATCTACCAAGATTGCACCCCTTTCTTTGGCAGGAACGAGATAATCAGAGGTTGCAAGAATTTGTGGCTGTAACTTTAGCGAGTGGTTTGTTTTTACTAGAGTTGGTGTTTGTGAGTTCACCTCAAGACCTAGCTTTTTCCACGTACCATATGTAATATCAAGAAGCGAGACATCCTCATGGCCAATATATTCAAGTGTCCATGCAATTCGCGATGCAAGTGCACCAAATGTATCATCATATACAACAACAGGAGTCTCATCTCCAATTCCAAACGATTGTACATATTGAAGAACTTTTTCTGGACTGTCATCTGCAAGAAGATTTGCAAGGGGAAGATTTATCGCATCTGGGATATGACCTTGTTTGTAATCTTCTTCTTTTCTGATGTCAAGAACTTTGACACTCTTGTCTCGAATTTCAGAACGTAGTTTGTCGGCTTCAACTGTAACGCGAGTGGTTTTTTCTTTGCTCAAGCCGCACATTCGCCCCTTCCTGTCTTGGTGTGATAGCTTCCATCATTTCCATAATCTGCATAAAAATCTGAATCTTTGTCTTTCAAGGGGGCTGCTACAACAGGCTTGAGTAACTCTTTGATATCATCAATTGATTTTATTTTTGGGCCGCCGTTCCCTTGTATTATTCTACGCATCCACAAGTCAAGTGTCTCACCTTGTTTTTTGTCAGACTTGAATATCTCCACTATTTTTAGAATTGTTGGAATTACTCTTTTTGCTGGAACCTTGGTACACATGTGACCAAGTGTAGTATCCTCATCAGACCTACCACCAAGCGACATGGTATACAATGGATACATATCTTTTCCAAGCCTTCCACCTCCACCATAGAATCCAATTGTTGCGATTTCATGCTGACCACAAGAATTAGGACAGCCACTTATTTTTATTGTAGAATTTCGTAGATCATCGTCTTCGTCAATTTTTAGCTCGATAAATTTTCTTTGTACTTCTTTTGCCAATCTGTGCGAGTTTGTCAGCGCCAAGTTACATGATGTTGTTCCAGAACAGCCAACAACAGATGCCATTGTGAGTGCACCAGGATTTGCAAGGCCAACTTCTAAGAGTTTAGAGTAAACTCTTGGGAGGTCCTCGTCTCTGACCCATCGAAATACCATGTCTTGTGTAAAACCGTTTCGTATCTGCCCGTCTGCAGTAAACTCTCGGGCCATCTCTGCAATAGCACGGAGTTGAGTCGATGTAACATCACCTGACTCTAGTGTAAGAAATACGCAACTAAACCCAGATTGTTTTTGTTTAAACGCGTTTGATTTTACCCATCTGGAATATCCCTGTGGAACCGATGGCATCTCAGAATCGATAGATATTTTTCTCATCGGCTCCTGAGTCTTGTCAATTTCAAGTTTCACCAGAACAGACAAGAGCATCTTTATCATTGCCCTCTCTTTTAGCACCAAGTTTTGGAATTTTTCCCATCCCATTTCATTTACAAGATAACGCATTCTTGCTCGTGCCATGTTGTCCCTGTTTCCTAGCCTGTCAAAAATTCTAATCACTGCAACAACGGTATACAACAATTGATCCTCTGATGTAAACTGCTCCAGTTGGTGGCCAACAAAGGATTGTGCACCAAGTCCTCCTCCAAGAAATATTTTAAATCCGCGCTGTGACTTGCCGTTTACTTCGCCTTGTTGTGGAATCAATCCAATATCCACCATTCTTGCCATGCCGTGTTTTTCACAACACGTAAAATTGATCTTGAATTTTCTTGGAAGTGACTGGCACAGTGGATTGCGCAAAAGGAACTTGGTTGCTGCAACTGCATAAGGAGTTGGGTCAAAGATTTCGTCTGGGCAGACACCTGCAAGAGGACTGCACATTATGCTTCGAACTGAATTTCCACATGCTTCTCTTGTTGTCATTCCTGCCTCTGCAAGCCCTCTTAGAACCTCGGAGACATCCTCAAGTGCAACCCAGTGGAGTTGGAAATTTTGTCTGGTAGAGACATGTGCACTACCTATTGAGAACTGTTCACTCAGGTCTGCAATCTTTTCTAGCTGTTCAGAGTAAACTTCACCTGCTGGAAGTTTTAGTCTAATCATGCTATAATCATCACTCATTCTGCTACCATAAGCTCCATGTTGTAGCCTGAACCTTCGAAAATCGTCACGGTCTAGTTTTCCTTGTCGATATAGTTTTACTAGTTCTGAAAATCTTTCTGCCTCTTCTAATCTTCCCCAGTTTATCTTGTGCTTTGGTGCACTAGTGGGTTTTGACTGGCTAACGCTGGTATTACTCAATTATTGATAGCTTGTCTTCAGAAAGCATATAAATTTTATATTATGGGAATTTTCGCTAGATTTAGAACAATCATGGCAAAAGTTGCACATTTTGTATGCAACCTGTGCAATGAAAATATGTCTATGAAGAACCAGAAAAGAGTTAAATGGTCACCGGCAAGAAAAAAATAACGTGGCAGATAAGATCAGTATTGCTCTAGTTGGAACAGGCAATGTATCAAGCACACTAGTAAGAGGTTTAGAGTTTTACAAAAATTCAACCGAAGGTCTGTGGCATCCAAAAGTGGGAGGAATATCATTAAACGATTTCACAATTGTTGCAGCGTATGACATAGATGCATCAAAGGTTGGAAAAAACATTTCAAGTTTGGTAAAAACCAAGTCAGACTTTGGAGACATTACAGTTCAGCCAGGCATTACCGAAGATGTAACGCCTCCGCACATTTCAAAAAATGGTCAGATAAGATCAGCAAGTTATGATGAATTTGTCAACGCTCTTAAAAAAGTAAAACCCGATTTTCTTGTAAATGTCATGTCATCTGGAATGGAAAAAAGCAGTGGAAAATATGCCAGGGCTGCACTTGATGCAGGATGTTCTTTTTTCAATGCAACTGCTGCCAAGACTTGCACCGACCAGACAAGAAAAGAGTTCGAATCAAAAGGACTCGTCATACTTGGTGACGATCTCATGAGCCAGTTCGGCGGCACTGCATTTCACAGAGGCATGATAGATTTCATGGCAAGCAGAGGAATTTACTTGAAAAAAGCATACCAGCTTGATGTTGGTGGCAACCAGGATACACAGAATACTATGGCAGAGGAGACAAGAGAAAGAAAGAGGTTGATCAAGACAGAGTCAATTGCAATCGAGTCACCGGTTCCTTTCATGTCCACTGCTGGAACTACCGAATATGCAGAGCAGCTTGGAGATTCCAGGGTAAGTTACTATTGGATGGAGGCAAAAGGATTTCTTGGCTCGCCAGTTGAGCTTGACCTCTCACTTCGAACAAACGACAGCACAAACGGCTGCAATGTCATAGTCGATTCCATAAGAGCTGCAAAGAAGATAATATCAAACAAGGACTTTGTAAAGATCGACATTATTTCCGCATATGCATTCAAGAATCCTCCAAAGAAGATGCACATAAGAGAATGCATCAAGGCTTTCGAGGATGCGTTTACAAACTGAGCAAACTATTTAGCTAGTAAAAATACACATTAAGTTTTCATTTCCTACTCTTTATTTTAAAAAAATAAATATCATTCCAGCTGTTATAGCACCAAAAAACCATGGCGAATTGAGACGAAACGCCTTCAATAGTTAAACATAGTTACAATAGTTACACATAGTTTTAATTATTCTACTATGCTATAACATAGTTAAGATAGCATGCAACGAGCCACAAAGAAACCCAAACAAGAAGTGGACGATCTCACGCCAGAAGAGATAGCAGACATCAAAGAATATGAATCTGATAAAGCCAAAGGCAAGATAAAACGAAGCACTTTAGAAGAACTGCTCAAAGAACTACACGAATAAGTTGTGCGAGTATTACCGATATCATCACAGCGTCTCATAAATAAGACTAGAATAAAGAATTACATAAATGCGGATACTTGCGCCAAACAAGAAGTTTATCAAGCAATACAAGTCACTGAGTTCTGATTTGCAAAAAAGGGTAGACTCGGCACTCGCTGAATTAGTCATGTCTGAAAACCCTACAAAATTAGGCGATTACAAACAGAGTCTAAAAGTATGTGCCTACAACCTTGATAAGAGTAATAGAATCATCTACTCGGTTGATTTTACAAACAATACAATAGAACTACGTAGAGTTGGCAGTCATAAACAGGCATATGGCAAGGATTAAGCGAGTCTTCAGCTCACGATCTTGTGATGTGAATCAATAGTAGATGTTAAAGATTCCTACTAGTTCTGATTTTAGAGTTTTCAAATAATAAACTTCTTTGTATTACATCTATATTTCAAAACATTACTTGAACTACTCTTGTAAAAGAAGCAAACTATTAATGTGCAAAATGGAGAAGATTTTTTCATGCAGAAAGCAACTCTTAGTGATGAAGCACCAAAGATTTTTTCAGATTTAAGAGAGGTAGAGATTACACGAGCAATAGCAAACGAGTTTCATTCAGTATTAATTGACAGATCGGATAGCGATGTAATAATCATAGGCGCAGGCCCTGCTGGGCTTACTGCAAGTAGAGAATTATCACTAATGGGATTCAAGGTACTAGTAATTGAACAGAACAACTATCTAGGTGGAGGCTATTGGCTTGGAGGTTACATGATGAATCCGGTAACAGTTAGAGCCCCAGCACAAAAAATATGGGATGAGCTTGGAATTCCATATAAACAGGTTTCAGAGGGCCTCTTTTTAACACCTGGACCACATGCTGTATCCAAGTTGATTGCGGCAGCATGCGATGCAGGAGTAAAGTTTTTGCAGTTAACCAAGTTTGATGATCTAGTTTTGAAGAATGGTCGCGTTTCAGGAATTGTGGTAAACTGGATGCCAGTATCCGCACTTCCAAGAAATATAACATGTGTAGACCCAATTGCACTAGAATCCAAAATGGTAATTGATGCATCAGGCCATGATTCTGTTGCAGTAAAAAGACTAGTAGACAGAAAGTTGGTAGAATGGAAAGGGATGGATCCAATGTGGATAGATGATGGCGAGAATAGAGTTGTCTACAAGACAGGCGAGGTATATCCAGGACTGGTCATTTCTGGCATGTCGGTAACTGAAACATATGGACTTGCAAGAATGGGTCCAACGTATGGTTCCATGTTATTGTCAGGTAAAAAGGCTGCAGAAGTAACTGCTGCCAAGCTAAAAGAACTAAGAAGATAAATCAATTCACTTTCAAAAGTACTTGATGAAGATATCTAAAATTTTTCTCTATGATGAGCCGGCAGTTCCTGAAATCAAGGTAGATGACCTGGCCAGATTTTTGGAGGAGACGTTATGTGTGACGGTAGAGATAAGAAAAAATTTCTTTATGCACTTCAATTCAGATAAAAATACAGCGCATAATCTGGCATCATCTAGAGTTTTTAATCCATATGTTCCATTTGAAAAGCACATTCCAACAAAAGAAGAGATTAATTTCGAAGAGTCCTTTGGGAATAATTCTAGCTCAAACATAGTACTGTATGATGGTTTTGAGTTGCAAAGAATTATCCAGGGCATGATTCCAAACGAAGAATTGTCAAGTGAAACATTTCACTTGGTTTTTACCACAAGACTGGGATGCACGTATGACTATGATGATTACAGATATCATGGAAGGGTAGTGATTTGTTCAAATCCATCCATCATCTCAACTACAGGAATAATAGAGGCGCCTGCCAAGCCCCGTGAGTATTACATTAGCATGCATCACACCATATCACAAGGCCTCAATCTAGATGCATTAAAGGAGCAGTTTCGAGGCAGGTTTCTTGAATATCATGACAAGAATCTTAGTCAAGTTGTAAGAGGATACTCCCTTCAGGCAGTTTTCTATCATGTTACTGCAGAGCCATTCTGTGATTCACGGGAATGTGTTTTGTACAATGCGCACTGGCAGGAAGATCTAATTCATGCTCAGATACAATCAGGAAAATTGTGTAGACGTCACAAGAAAATTCTCGAGTCGATCAAAAAGCCTGAATAATTTAAATATGAACTTGAACGAGTTTGATTTGTGCAAGCAGAAATAAGATCAGATGATAAAAAACCAGAAACTAGAAAAAAGTTTGATGTGATAATCATTGGCGCAGGCCCTGCAGGATATACTGCTGCAATTTATACATCACGTGCAAAACGTGAAACACTCATAATTTCAGGCATCCTCCCGGGTGGCCAGCTAATGCTTACAACAGAGGTTGAGAATTTTCCCGGTTTTGCAAACGGAATCATGGGACCCGAATTAATGACAACAATGCGACAGCAGGCAGAACGAATGGGAACTACAATCATTGACGACGAAGTGGTAAATGTTGATTTCAGACACAAGCCGTTTAAGATATTAACATATTCTGAAGAATATGAGGCAGATTCAGTAATCATTGCAACAGGTGCAACTCCAAGAAAGATTGGTGCAAAAGGAGAACAGGAGTTTAGTGCACGTGGTGTTTCATACTGTGCAACATGTGATGGACCATTTTTTAAAAATCAAGAAATTGTAGTTGCGGGCGGAGGAGATTCTGCCATGGAAGAGGCCATATTTCTCACCAAGTTTGCAAACAAGGTTCATGTCATACATAGAAAAGACAAGCTTCGTGCAAGCAAGGTTATGCAAGACAGGGCTTTTGAAAACCAAAAAATCCAATTCCATTGGAACACGGTAATTGAAGAGATTAAAGGCAATCAGAAGGTGAACCAGATAACAGTCAAGAATACAGCAACAAACAAGATGGATACGCTAGAAGTGGGCGGAATATTTGTTGCTATAGGACACGAACCAAATACAAAATTATTCCAAGGTCAGATTGACTTTGATGCCAACGGATACATTGTACTAAAAAATCATACACAAACAAATGTGGAAGGAGTATTTGCGGCAGGAGATGTGCACGACCACAGATACAGACAGGCAATCACAGCAGCTGCTTTTGGCTGCATGGCTGCAATTGATGTAGACAAGTACCTCTCAGAGCATAAATAGTTATTCTCTAACTTTTGAGATGTATTTTGAATTTTCCAATGCAGAGTTGTATTCACTTTCTGTAAGTATTTTTTGCTGAGTATAGAGGCTCTTGAATTTTCTTCCATCGTCTGCAAATATTCCAATTACATATCCATTTGAAATATCATATTTTTTCATGGCAGCGTACACAGTGGCAGATGATGGACTGACAAGCATCTTTTCTTTTTGCGATATCTCCTTGACAGAAGCAAACGCCTCTTCATTCGTGATTGTTATCCAGTCATCGACCACTTGTTCACGCTTGATAAACAAGTCAGGTTTGGAAGACTCTTCAAAGTTTCTCAGGCCCTGAATCAGGTGATTCGGTTGTGGCTGAACTGCAATTATCTTGATGTTTGGATTCTTTTCTTTTAGATATGCACCAATACCGGTAATGGTTCCACCTGTTCCCACCCCAGTGAAAAAGTGGGTTATCTTTCCTTGTGTTTGCTCCCAGATTTCAGGACCTGTTCCTTTGTAGTGACCCATAAAATTTGCCTCGTTTGCATATTGATTTGGAGAATAGTACTTGTCAGGCCGTGCAGATACAATGGACCTTGCAAGGGCAATACTTTGATCAGTGCCTGCACCTACCTTTGGGCACAGGTCGTCTGTTGTTTGATATAACGTGGCACCAAGTGATTCGATTATTTTTTTAGTTTCATCACTTGCCTTTTCAGGAATTACAATTTCAACTTTGTATCCAAGAATCTTTGCAATTCCTGCAAGTGCAATTCCTGTGTTACCCGAAGTTGGTTCTATGATTATAGTGTGACCTCTTTTGATAAGGCCTCCTTCTTCAGCCATTTTGATCATCCAGTATGCAGCCCTGTCTTTTACAGAGCCAAACGGATTGTAAAATTCCAGTTTAGCATAGAATTCAGTATTGTTTTTTGAAAGTGATTCTAATTTTACAATTGGCGTACCGCCAATTTTTATTGTCATACCAGCATCTTCTAGTGTTTCAGCCAAGTTAGATTATTTCACCTTCTTGATTGTAAATTCTAGATCCTTGTCTGTTTTTTTAATACCAATTAATTGGTGACCAGTTCTATTTACCCATCTTGTGATGTCTTCTTCAGAAGCAGGATCGTCTGCAGTTATTTTTAGAATGTTTCCTACAGCCATTCTTTCCATTTCGATCTTTGTTCTAAAGACAGGTTCTGGACAGAACATGCCTCGTACATCAATTGTCTTGGTTGGAGTTAATTCTGAAATGTCAGTCACCTGTAAGCAAAAAAGTGCTCACGTAATATTAAAATCTATTCATGAGTGCGTAAAAATTACATCATCTAAGAATCATCGGCAGTATTGCCCGCAGGTTTCTTTCATACAAAACAGTATGATCATGGTCTTTGAAGTTTATCTTGTTTGAAAGTTTTGTAATTAGACGCACTGCAACTTTGTAGGCAGTTGTCCATACTATACTATTAGGATTTGACTCAAAGGCATTAATCAAAAATCTGCACACCCCCGTCAGATGAGGATGGTGTTCTTCAAAGTACATAAGAATGTCCTCTTTAGAGTTTTCAATCTTGTACAATGCATGCTCTATCATTTCCCGGCTTGTGATGTAACCGGTATCACCTATTGTGACCTTGCCATGACGTAGTGCATACAAGATATCATCAAGATTATTCTCTGAATCAATCACGTTTGTGCATCTACCAAGTGTGGATGCAACATGTGAATCACTTCCTACTACTTCTACGAGGTTTGATGCTTTAGCAAAATGGTATGCTCTAAGATTAGAGTACCGGTCCACATTGTTACTGTTAAAGACCTCAATCAGATCACATAGAGCAGCTCTTTCCCTTAAACCATTACTGAGCCCAAATGGATGCGGAGCACAAGAGACTGCGCCTTGAGATTGTATGTCATCCAGTATTTCCTCAAGACTGCTTCCAGCCTTTACTGTTTGATTTAGACCAAATGCAAGGACGTGTATTCCCTGATCAGTCGTTATTTCTTCCCCCGGATATACTCGAATCTTTTTGTATTTCTCGTGATTCTGTTGATATTCCAAAAGGGAGCCATATCCGTTCAAGGTATTGTGGTTTGTAATGAAAAATGCATCAAGATCTGTGTCATGTGCTTTATCTAGCTGTTGCATAACTGTCACACCGCAATCATACGGAGTCTCTTTTGGCCCAAGTTGAAAGTTTGAAAATTCGTTATGACAATGCAATTCAATTTTTAATCCGGCCAATGTTTATCGAATCCACCCATCAATGCATATAATCTTTGTTTCTAGAATTTTTGCTTATCGGAACAGATCAAGAGATTTGACGCGCAGTAGATCTTGGAGGTGCCCACTTTTTTTGTTAAACGGATAGTTGCGCACAATTGCAATTGGTGTGTAAAATGTCTTTCCCCTAACCAGTTCTGTGGCAGAGCAGATTTCATCTGCAACAGCAATTGCCGTAACCCTAAGAATTCTCTGGAAGTTGTCTTGCTTTCCTTCATAGTTAACTATAGGAGATATTCCAGATACCCCTATTGCAACATCGGTCTGACCTTCTCGAAACGGCCTCCCAAATGTATCAGATATTAGCACCGCAACATTTTTTCCAGTCTTTGTCTTGATGCGTCTTTTAAGCCGCTGGGCAGAGTTGTCGGCATTTTTTGGAAGAAGTGTAGCAAATCCTTTTTCCATGTTGCTTTCATCAATTCCCGCATTTGCACAAACAAGGCCATGTCGTGTTTGTGATATTATTATACCATTTTTCATGCGAATAATTCTTTTTGTTTCATCAAGAATTAGTTGTACAATTCGCGGATCTTTTTTGTACGCACTTGCAATCCCTGTTGCAAGAAGGGTTGGCCTGACTTTGGTCAAGTCAATTTTTTGTCCCTCTTGTTTTGAGATTATTTTTTGTGTAAATACTAGAATGTCATCTTCCTTCAATTCCCTACCGGCCTTTGTTTTGAGCAGAATCTCAACTAGGTCATCCCTAGGTTTAATGTCACATGGCATCTTGACAGGGATTATTTGCAGTGACATACATCAAACCGGTTTTTACTGCTTAAAATGATATCTGGTCTAGGCAAATGCTTGTAGTGATATTTTCAGACCATAGTGTTTGTTTATTATCCCTATAATCTTTGAGAGATCTTTTTCTTCAAGTGTGACAGTTGCAAGCTCCTTTACCATATCCTGGGCTCGAAATGCAATACCAAGACCGCAGATGTTAAACAGTTTAACATCATTTGCGCCATCTACGACCACCACAACATTCTCTTTTTTTTCTTTCCATTCATTTATTTTTATAATTGCAGATTTTGACTTGTCAGAGTCGACATCAATTGTTACACCGTCAAGCTTTCCATCCTTGAATAGTAGATCATTTGAAAAAACATAGTCAAGGTCTAATTCCTCTTTTAATCTGTCAGTCATAAGTGTAAAGCCTCCTGATACTGCCATGATTTTCCAGCCTGCTGCCTTCAATGCCCGGCAGGCCTCTTTGGCACCAATCATTATTTTAAGTGAGTCAGATACTTCTTTGCAGGTCTCATAGTCAATGCCACGGAGAAGATCAATTCGTTTCCTTAATCCCTCTTCCCAGTTTATCTTACCTTCGATTCCTTGTCTTGTTATTGCCCAGATTTCATCTTGCTTGTTAATTTTTTCGGCAAGTATTGGAAGAAATTCTGCATCAAGTAGTACGCCTTCAACATCAAAGATTGCTAACATCAGTTTCTTCTTTCAACCATAAATCAGATTATATTAATCTTAAGCGATTATCAGATCTTTTTACCACTAGTAATATATTCAAGGTTGTCAAGCCGAAGAATATGGCAGAGCTTCCGCACAAATACGAAGTACCAGTAAAAGTTGTTGCAAAAGCTATCAAGCTGTCAGACGGAACAAAAGAAGAACTCAAGGCATCTGGAATGATGGATGACAAGGGAAAACTTAAGCTAAAGGGAGTTAGTCCAAAGATGCTCAAGCGCATGAAAGAAGAATCGGTAGATTGTCCTGTTTTGAAAAATGAACTTCCATTTATACAATGTTTTGTATGCTCCAATTTCCAGAGTAGAGTATCAGGAAAAGTGCTCTGCAAAGGCGATCCACTCTAAAAACCAGAAAAGCTCATTAGTGTAACTAAAAGAAAGACTGGAATTGAGCAAAGAGATAGGAATTACAGTAAAGAAGAATGAAAATTTTAGTGAGTGGTACACACAGGTAGTACTGAAAGCGCATCTTGCAGATTATGCCCCAGTAAAAGGCCTCATTGTCCTTAGACCCTATGGATATTCGATATGGGAGTCTTTGAAATCTTCACTTGATCAAAAGTTAAAAGCAACAGGCCATGAAAATGGTTTTCTCCCAGTTCTAATACCAGAGTCATTACTAAGCAAAGAGTCTGATCACTTTGCAGGATTTACACCAGAGGTGTTCTGGGTCACACATTCTGGGGAGACAGAAATTGGTGACAGACTTGCACTGAGGCCAACCTCAGAGGCCCTTGCATATTCAATGTATTCAAAATGGGTAAAGAGTTGGAGAGACCTACCGCTCAAAATTAATTTCTGGAATACAGCATTGAGAGCAGAGATAAAGGCAACCAAGCCATTTTTGAGGACATCAGAATTTCTATGGCAAGAGGGTCACACAGTACATGCTACAAAAGAAGAGGCAGAGCAAGAAGTTATGTCAATACTTGAAATGTACAAAAAAACAGTTGAAGAAGAACTTGCAATTCCTGTAATCACTGGTAAAAAAAGTGAAAAGGAGAAATTTGTCGGTGCAGTATATACCACAACAATGGAGTCAATCATGCCAGACGGCAAAGCACTTCAGATGGGAACATCACACTTTTTGGGACAAAACTTTTCCAAGCCATTTGATGTAAAATTCCTGGACAAGCAAAATGTAGAGACATTTGCATGGCAGACATCATGGGGAGTGTCATGGCGTCTAATAGGGGCACTAATTATGATCCATGGTGATGACAAGGGACTTGTTCTACCACCTCGCGTTGCACCAATACAAGTAGTCATAGTACCAATTTACTACTCGCCACAAGACATGGAGCTTGTTCTCAGCAAGGTTTCAGAAATAAAACAGGCCCTAACAAAGCACAATCTTCGCGTACACATGGATGTAAGAGATGAAGTTACTCCAGGGTACAAATTCCATGATTGGGAGATGAAGGGAGTGCCATTACGAGTCGAGATAGGCCCAAAAGATATCGCAAAAGGCAAGATGGTTCTTGTTCGCAGAGACAGTCTCAAGAAAAGTGATCTGACATTTGAAGATGCAGAAAACGGAATTCTCAGTATGCTAGACGAGATCCAGCAGAACCTCTTTGAAAATGCCAAGAGTCTTTTAAGAGAAAAAACAAGGGAGATAACAGACTTTGATGAATTCAAGTCAGAGATGGAAAAGGGTGCATTCATTTATTCACCATGGTGTGGACAGACAAAATGCGAAGAGACCATAAAAGAGTCAACAGGTGCAGATATCAGAGTAATTCCATTTGATGCAAAGATGCAAGATTCCAAGTGTATCATATGCAAGAATCAGACCACCATACATGCAATTTTTGCAAGAAGTTATTAGCAATGAGCCTAGCGCACCGTGACAGTCAGGCATTATATTATACCAAGAAGGTAGTGTAACCAATGTCAGGATCAAACCCTTATCGTGACAGAATATACATAATCAAGGATATCATTCTCACACTAGTTCAATATGGAGAACTCAACCAGACAGCCCTCGTGAGCTTTTGCGGCCTGAATTTAAAAAAACACAAGTCAATACTTGAAGAACTTGAATCAAACAGTCTGATTCAAAGCGAGGAAAGACATCTTGGAAAGCGCATCATAACCATGTACAAGCCATCGCCACAAGGAATAGAATTTTGCAAAACAATCTTGGATCCTTATGAGACACTATTTCCAAGAAAGAAGAAAGACCAGTCAAAAAACGTGAGCTAGTCGGGGTCCAAGCCGTATTGTGATGCAATCTTTTTGTCGATCTCGTCTTTTTGTTGGAGATATTCATGATATTTTTTATTCCATGATTTTAGTGTTTGATATTGCCTGATCCCAGTTATCATCCAGCCCACAGATATTGCAATTATCAATCCAAGCAGTATGCTCAGTGCCACTCCAAAGTCATATTCATTATCAAGGACAATGACAAAGTTTTTGTGAGTTAGCAGGAATATAGAAAGTCCGATTGCAAAAGGTGCCAATATGAAACCAGAGAGCGACACCCCAAGAAGAATTTGTCTCAGTTCAAGAATTTTGCTTATGAAACTATCCATTAAATCAAGCAGATCAAAGCGAGAGCGTTGTGTCTTATCGTCACTCATATCAATTTGGCCTTTTCCTGTTTAATGTTGATAGAGTTTCTAAAAAGTATTTTGGCAGTCAATTTCATGGATCCACGGTTATTGTGCCATTCATTTCTGGGTGTATTTTAGAATAATATTTAAAACTGCCAACCTTGTCTGCAACGAAGTTTATGGTCTGAGCCTCAAAATACTTCAAATGTCTTGTGTGGACATTAAATGCATCAATGTTCAGATCCTGGTCTGAGCCAGTATCCTTGTCTTCATTTATCACATGCAATGCAACCAGTGTTCCTTGTGGAATATGAATCGCAGGATCAAAGTTTGTGCCAGAGAATGTTTTCTTTCCAGTTTTAGTAGACTGTTCATCATATGCATATCCTTGACTATTATGAATTGCAAGTATGTAGATATTGGAAGCTGTTGCAAATACTGGATGATCTACATTTACAGGAATTGAAGAGTTCCAGATATAATATACACCGCCAGCAACAGCTAGCGCGATAACTGCAACAGTCATTATCAAACCCTTAGAAATCGGACTAGACTTAGCCTTGTTCTTTTGTTTTTTTCCCACTATAAAACCAGTGAATGGTGTGTATATTTATGTAATGATTACCAAAGTTTAGCAAAATATATTACTGAAAAATTAGCTGATTAACTCGATAATTAGATGGAACATTTGATAGTAAAATATAATATTTTGATATACAGAATTGGGACAGAGGTTTCGGCATGAAAAGACTTGAGATCATACTTGTTGGTGTAATCATCGTTTTGGCTGCTACAGTTGTGTTGCAATTTAGCAATGGAAAAATGTTAAACGAGGTTTCGCAGGGTGCAATCCAAGGACCTCCAGGACCTCAAGGTCCGCCTGGCCCACAAGGACCTCCAGGACCTGGATCAAGCCCTGCAGCACAGGGTGCCGTCCTTACACAGATTTACAAGAACACGGAAAACTCGGTAGTACAGATAACAAGCAAGGTTTCAACAGTAGACAACAATTTCATACTAAATGGCCAGCCACTTGAAAGCCAGTCTACAAGACTTGGATCAGGTTTCGTATACGATACCGATGGAAGAATAATCACAAACAATCATGTTGTAGAAGGATCAAAGACGGTGAATGTTTCATTTATTGACGGAAATACATATACTGCCAAAGTAGTGGGAACTGATCCTGGAAATGATATTGCAGTAATACAAATAATAGACAACTTTTCGGATGAGCATCTTGTTCCCCTAACCCTTGGAAACTCATCAAATCTTGATGTCGGACAGCAAGTCATTGCAATAGGCAATCCATTTGGACTAAGTGATACAATGACAACGGGGATAATTAGCCAGATTGGAAGACTGCTTCCAGAGAGCAACTCTGTAGGATTTTCAATACCCGATGTCATACAAGTTGATGCAGCAATAAATCCAGGAAATTCAGGTGGTCCACTGCTAGATCTCAATGGCCAAGTAGTGGGCATGAATACTGCAATCAGCACCAACACTGGAGATTTTGCAGGAGTTGGATTTGCAGTACCTGCAGATGCAATAAACAGAATAGCCCCAGTTTTGATTAAAAATGGGACATATGATCACCCATACCTTGGCATATCGGGAAGAAGTCTAGACTCCGATGTAGCCCTCGCAAATGGACTAGCAAGAAATTTCAAGGGAGTCATAATTGAGAGTGTTGTCAAGGGAGGACCTGCAGACAAGGCAGGAATAACTCCAGCCACACCAGATCAGAACAACATTCTTCACGGCGGAGACATCATAACAGCAATAGACGGACACCCAATCAAGACAATCTATGATGTTATTTCATATCTAGACGAAAAGAAAAATGTAGGAGATAAGGTAGTTTTGACAGTATACAGGCAAGGCAAGTCTGTGGATTTGACTGCCACACTTGGCGCAAGACCAAATCCGTCGTCCTAGTTTTCTTCAAAGACATTTTTTGTTGTCTTAAAGTTCCACAGCTTGTCGATTGCTTTTTTTATCCCAATCCTTGGTCCTGCCAGAATCTCAGACTTTTTTATTTCAAATCCATCAGTGATATACAGGCTGGATTTTTTTGTTAGGTCTTCGCCGTATTCTTTTTTTGTAATCATCAATGCTTGCGTGAGCTTGGCAGGACCATTTGTGAGGTTAGATATATCACAAGTATTACGTTGCACCGACATGAAATCAATTCCTTGTAGTGGCACAAGGGATCTGAGTAATACAGCACCTGCATCACAATCTTGACTTTTGGCCACTGCATTTACACAATAATGCATTCCATACGTAAAGTAGACATATGCCCTTCCCACAGGCCCAAACATTGCCTGGTTTCGCCCAGTCATTCCACCATATGTATGACTTGCTGGATCATCTTTGTATCGATATGCTTCGGTTTCTACGATTACTCCAGATATGGTATTTCCATTAATTTTTCTAACCAGTATCTTTCCAATCAAGGCTTGGGCAACATCCACGGTATCTTGATCATAAAATGAGCGGGCAAGTATCTTCATTGCGAAATTTCTATGTCCAAACCCTTTCTCAATTTATCCAAGGATTTTGCAAGCAAGACAAAGTCATCCTTGAGTACCTGCCTCAGACCAGGATTGTATATCACAGCAGCAGGATGGACAGTGACAAAATAAAGTTGGTCGTTGCTTTTTACAATCTTGCCACGATTTTTTGTAATTGCGCTGCCATCAAGTAATGAGTTGTATGCGGTATTTCCAAGTATACAAACTATCTTGGGTTTTATGATTTCAAGTTCTTCTGACAAGTATGGTTTGCACGCAGTTCGCTCTTCTGTCAGAGGCTGCCTATTATCTGGCGGTCTGCATTTTACTACATTTGTTATATAGACTTGATCTCTTGTAAATCCCGCATATTCAAGCGCTTCAGAAAGAATTTGTCCAGCAGTGCCCACAAATGGCTTTCCTTTGAGGTCCTCATTTTTACCAGGAGCCTCTCCTACAAAGATGACGTCCGAATTTTTATTACCATCACCGGGCACCGCATTTATCCTTGATTTTGAAAGACTACAATTAACACAAGAAATTACCCTGTTTTTTACATCATCTAGTTTATCAGACATTTTATGTTATCACACTTTTTACAATTGACTTGCCACGTATATGTGGACCTCCATTTCCCATCCTCATGATTTGCATTGGATCACCTTTTCCGCAGTTTCCAATGGGTCTTACCTGAAAATCTTTTCCTCTTGCATCAATTGACTCGAAGAATTCTGGCGAGTTGCCCATTACAATGACATCTCGTAGCAGATCACCCAGTTCTCCGTTTTCAATTTTTTGTGCATATTGGCACGAGATGCTCCAGTTGTAGCGCATCATATCTATTGATGGTATTTTCATGTTACAGATTAAAAATCCATTTTTCACATCCTTTATCATTTCTGCAGGATCCCAATTTCCAGGCGAGATGCACGTGCATGCCATTCTCACAAGAGGCATAAACGAGTATCCAGTTGACCTCATTGATGAGTTTGGCTTGGTGTCAAACAATGATGCAGTCTCGCGGCTTTGCATATGACTGCATAGTACTCCATCTTCTATCAACACTTTTCTTGTTGCAGGTACACCTTCATCATCATACTTGTACCACCCAAGACTAGATGGGATTGTCGGATCATCAATTACATTTAGCTCAGATGAGCCAATTTTTGTTCCAAGTTTTCCTGCCCACCATGCACCTCCTGCCCAAGCCATTTCTTTTCCAAGCACTCGGTCAGCCTCTGATGGGTGTCCAAGAATCTCATGTGAGAGCAGTGCAACAAAATCAGGATTCATCACCACAGTAGATTTTTCTTCTTTTACTGTCTTTGCGTCAAGTAGCGCCTCAGCTTTTTCAGATAGTGACTGTGATACAGCAAGTATGTCATTTTTGCCGGTAATCATCTCGAGTCCACCCCTTCCACCCTCAGTGGTACTTACAGATTCTGTCAATCCCGAATAGTGTGCTGTCGCAGATATGTTTGCCATTACATCATCAAAATCTTGAGTGATTTTCGATCCTTCACTGTTTGCAAAGTACTTGTGAAACTTGTCATGATGTATTGATACAGATGATTTTATTATTCGTTTTTTGCCATGAATTATCTTGTCAGACTCTAAACCAATCTTCATCATCTCGTCAACATTTGGATCTACTAGTACCTGGAATCTCACATCATCAGTAAAAGAGTGAACTTCGGCAAGCCTCACTTTATATTTTTTATATTCAGAATAATATTTGGTTGCATTGATGGTATCAACAATGTTCTGTTTTACTCCATCAAATGATTTGGGTTCAGAGACAGAGTAAAATCCCCACGCCCCGTTCACTAGAACCCGAATTCCAAGACCAGAATCACGTGATGAAACAAAGTTTTCAACCTCACCATTTTCGATGACAAACCCTTCTGTCTTGACAGACTCGGCCCTTACATCGCAATATTGGGAACCAGCGTCAAGCGCAATCAGGATTGCCTTTTCAGCATAATCTTCAAGCGACATAAATTCACTAGTATGACTAAGCCTATATTGGCGTTCTAGTTGCCTCTACCTTTGGAATTGTAAATGAGAATGTGGTCCCTTTGTATGGCGTACTTTGCATCCAGATGGTCCCACCATGCGCCTCTACAATTCCCTTGCAGATGGACAAGCCAAGTCCACTTCCGCCCTTTTCCCTTGTGCTTGTTGTATCAGCCTGATAGAACTTTTTGAAGATCTTGTCATTTGCATCAGGGGGTATGCCTTTGCCATTATCTTTGACTGAAATCACTACCTCATTTTCTTTTTCTTCGAGTTGTATCTCCACCGTGCCTGTCTTTGGCGAAGTTGCCTTGAGACTATTTTTTATCAAGTTGGTAAGTACTTGCTTTATCCTATCATCGTCATAATAGGCATAGACATCTTTTTTCGGAGCATAGGTAAGCGATATCTCATCAGTAGTTGCTTGGGGTTGCATTCCAAGTATTGTCTTTTCTACACTTTCCTTGAGATTGTTTCTTTCTTTTTTGATTCTAAGCTGTCCTAGCTCTAGCTTCTGCGCATCAAGCAAATCAGAGATTAGCTGCAATAGCGTAGTTGCACTTGAGCTTATGATTTTCAGCCTCTCTTTCTGAGTTGCATTCAGCGGCCCAAGGTGTTCTCCAAGCAGTATATCCGAATATCCTTGGATTGGCACAAGTGGAGTTTTTAGTTCATGTGTAACCATCGCAAGGAACTCATCTTTTGCAATCTCTATTTTCTTTGCCTCTTCTTCTTTTTTCTGGATTGTAAAAGACATGGAGTTGAATGTTTCTGCAAGTTCACCGATTTCATCTTTTGAAGAATAGGCAATCTTGTCCCCGTAAACTCCTTCCTTAATACGGCTGATTGCCTTTATCAAAGTGGCAAGAGGTGCCAATGATTTTCTAATTGACAATATAACGGTGACAAATATCACAATATCTGCAATGATGAACAATTGAACTATCAACACTTTGTCGTGTAATTGAGAATCAACCATGCCGTTCCATTGATCTACAAAATCAGATGTTGTGCTAAGCAATACATTTCTTTGAGAATTCAATTGTGACAGCGCAGTCCCAAAGTTTTTTGACAACAAGGTATTTGATTCAATGTAAATCAGTTTTGCGTTGACTGATTCCCAGAGAGGATCAAGTTGTCGTATAGAACCAGAATTTTCCCTCGGGATTTCTTGCAATGTTTCAGACGTTATACCATAGCTTGCATATATGGGATCATCTAGTGGTAAACCTTCCAATTTTTTGAGATCCGCATCAAAGAGTACACGGTCTTCTTTGAGTGATGCGGTAACATTTCCCCCTTCACCTATGGAATACAATAATGTTTTTTCTCCAATATCTTTTGCAGTGTTTATCATCTCAAGTGCGATTATTTTCTGCCTGTTGTAATTTCTGTCCAATGGTGAAAGGTCATTTTCAACGCCATTTGTTAGCGAAGCCAGATCACCATTTTTACCGAGTACATATGCCAAGTCATCTCTTACCTTTGGATCAAAGATGCTTTCTTGTTTTATCTTCTCAGCATCTTCTTTGTATGGCCCCCATGCATCGCCAACTTTTTGATATGCTGGAATCAAGTCTTGTGGAACTGCCACCACATTGAGACCACCAATGTTTCCTCCCACCCCAAGCCGTGCATATGTGGTATCAAAATTAGCCAGTTGTTGCTCTAATGTTACCCTATCTCCCTCATTACCACTTGCAATTGAATTTGCAGTACTGCCAATTCTTTCAACTATGACCTTTAGATCACTTGCATAGCTGATAGAATGCAGTATGTCCTGATTTTGCTGTGACGTAAATATCAGAAGATAGAAATTGACGGCAGAAACACCAATTATTACAGCTAGTAAAAGATACGTCTTTTGAGTAAGCTTCACAAGAGAAAAAATGACAAAGGCGCGTATAAAAGTTAGTATAAAAGATATGTAGTAAGTAGTTAAAATGTCTGACGAATTTCTCAGAGTGGCAAGACAAGAGATACAGTTAGAGATAGACAATTTGAACAAGATCTTTCTCTCCTGTGCAAACGACGAGCAATTCCATGAAAGATCCGTGGAAATTGCAAAACATATGCACAAGATAAAGGGTCTAGCACCCATGATGGGTCAAGAAAAAATTGGAGAGATTGCAAAAATGAGTGACATAATCACAAAACATGTCTCAAGTCACGGCGTACTGAAGGGATCTCATGACATAATCCTAGATGCAGTAAAGAGAATGTCCAGCCTTTGTAACGGACAGACAAATATCCAGCCAGATGATTTTAGAAAGCATGTAATGGACACATATCCAGACATTTTTGAATTTTAAATGATACTTGTAATTATATAGCGCAGCCTCGAAGATCTATAACATGGTCAATGTCATGGTGGTAGATGATTCGGATGCCATCAGGATGGTCTTAAAAGACATACTAGTCATTGGCCAACACAAATTGGTTGCAGAACTTGCAAGTGGCATAGGGGCTTTGGAAGAATATACGAAGACAAAACCGGACATTGTCCTGCTGGACATGGCAATGCCAAAAAAAGATGGCCTTACAGCTCTCAAAGAAATTATTGCGTATGATCCAAAAGCAAAGGTCATCATGATTTCAGCAAGTGACAATCAAGAGACTGTCAAAGAGTGTACCAAGGCAGGGGCTAGCACATACGTTTTAAAGCCATTTAATTTTCAAGAAGTGTTAAAAATAATCAATAGTGTTACGAAATCACAATCCAGATGACTTGTATCCAGCACTTGTGACCCATTTTGCCTTTTCCAGCGGAAACCTATTGTTGCATTTTATGCACAAAAAATCCTGTGATGGATTTGAAAACTTGTCCCCACAGTCATCACATATGTAATAGTTATCCATTGTTTTGTAATCAACTCCCAGAATTTTTATTTCCTTGTGACATTTTGGACATTTGTTTTCCTTGTAGGAGTTCTCAACTGAGACATTTCCACACTTGAAATGTTCGATTAATTTACCTTGGACAAAGTTGGTTCCATTGCAGACAGGACAGGAAAAATTGGGAAGAATACGCATTGAATCACATTGAATACAAGAGACTTCCTTCATGTCAGAAACTTTTGTTATCTTTTTTTCATTTTCAAGTTGTGATAGATGTTTGTTAAGCAAGTCACCATGTATTTCAGAATATTCGGCCAGTCTTGCAAAACTTATCCTGGCGGATGATTTCATATGAAATATCACCCTTTCAATATCATCCGAGGGTTTTTCTTCTAGAATGTCTTTTTCTTTTTCTAGTGTTTCAAATACATTTTTTAGATTATCATATCTTATTGGCTTTTCAATATACAAATAGGCACCCCCCCTTAGTGCATCTTTTATTTGCTCATCAGACTTGGAATCAGCGGTTTCAAGAATTATCTTTGCATCAGGACGAATACCAAATATGCCTGTCATGATTTCATTTGCATTCATATCTGGAAGGTGAAAATCCAAAAGAACAATCGGCCGCCTGCCAGCATTTTCAAGATCAGAGAACAACTGTATGCCCGCCTTTCCAGTATTACATGTCTTGACATTTTCATATCCCATTTTTTTTAGAAAATCCTGTAACAGAATGGTTGTTGCCATGCTATCCTCAATTATAAGAACATCATTTTTGTCGCCCATAAGATGTAATTTTGTATCAGACTGTCATTTTTAAATACAGTTATGATTAAAAGGTGCAGAAACTGAGTATACCTGTGGAAAAATTCGTAGTAGACACTAGTATCATAATAGATGGAGAGATTACCAAATTAATCGAAGCCGGTACCATGACAAATTGTGAGATAATAATACCTGTTGCTGTTTTAGATGAATTACAATCACAGGCATCTCAGCACAAAGATCATGGTTTTGTCGGATTAGAGCAGATCAAAAAAATTCGTGAGTTGTCAGAGAAAAACAACATCATCCTCAAATTTGAGGGTGAGCGCCCCAGCATGGATGATATCAGACTTGCAAGACATGGTAGAATTGATGCAATAATAAAAGACATTGCAAAAAAAAATGGGGCTACATTTTATACCGCAGATTATGTACAGGCCTTGGTAGCACAGGCAGAGGGAGTAAAGACAAGCTATTCCAAACCTCAGATCAAGATTTCAGACCTAGAGTTTGAGAAATACTTTGACAGTCAGACAATGAGTATACATCTCAAGGACGGAACGTTTCCACTTGCAAAGCGTGGCAAGCCCGGATCATTTTCTCTAGCACCCGTAGGAGAAACACTACTGACAAAAGAATACTTGGAAGGAATCACTAGTGAAATTTTGGAAGCGTCAAGGGCAACACAGCTTGGCATAATTGAAATATCAAAATCAGGTGCTCTTGTAATACAATACAAAGATTTCAGGGTGGTTGTAACACATTCACCGTTTTCAAATAGTTATGAAATTACAATAACGCATCCAATAGTAAAGATGTCACTAGATCAGTATACTGTTTCTGAAAAACTGATGCAACGTCTTTCTGAAAAGGCTGAGGGAATACTAATATCAGGATCACCTGGCTCTGGCAAGAGTACACTTGCATCAAGCCTTGCAAACTATTACTCTACAAAAGGCAAGATTGTAAAGACATTTGAGTCTCCAAGAGACTTGCAGGTAAATAACCAGATAACCCAATACACACATCTTGAAGGCAGTTTTGAAAATGCTGCAGACATTCTTCTTCTTGTAAGACCAGATTACACAATATTTGACGAGGTCAGGAGATACCAAGACTTTAGAGTATTTTCAGACCTTAGACTGGCAGGCGTTGGCATGATAGGAGTAGTGCATGCACATGCACCACTTGATGCGATTCAAAGATTCATTGGTAAGGTTGAACTTGGAATGATTCCGCACATACTGGATACAGTAGTTTTTGTAAAGGCTGGCCAGATCTCAAAAGTGTATGAGTTGGAGTTCAA
This sequence comes from Nitrosotalea sp., assembly GCA_029850515.1. Classification (GTDB taxonomy): domain Archaea; phylum Thermoproteota; class Nitrososphaeria; order Nitrososphaerales; family Nitrosopumilaceae; genus Nitrosotalea. The sequence goes on from JARCRW010000024.1 coordinate 30,707, forward strand.
GGTAAAGGTGCCAACTGGAATGACAGAGCAAGACCTGGCAAGACCAGTAATCGAGATTAGAAACTTTGAGGACCACAACTTGGAATATGAAATTTACACGTATGGTGATGAAAATATCGTAATCCCGATATCTAAAGAAAATAAGAGCGGTGGCATTGAAAAACTAGCAGAGGCAAAGATCAAGGATACCATACGAAGGTTTGATTCTAACGCAGAGATTGAGATTTTATCAAACAACAGCATACGGGTACGGGTGGATAAGGAATCCATGTCAGCAATTATTGGCAGAGGAGGGGCAACAATAAATGATCTTGAAAAGACATTGGGGGTTCACATAGATGTAGAACCAAAAGAGAGAGGATCTTCAAGAGGTGGAGAATGGTTCGAAATGTCAGAATCAGGAAACAATTTTGTTTTAGAAATGGATATTTCAAAGTCCGGCATGGATGCAGATGTTTATGTAAATGACAAAAACATTACATCCACAAGAGTTGGAAAAAACGGTAGAATAATAATTCCAAAAAAATCCACTGCCGGCAGGAGATTGATTGGGGCAGTAATGTCAAAAGAAGACATCCGGATAACTGTTCACGATTAGCTACTGGAAATTTTCTAAAATTTTTGGATTTGATTTTAGAAATGTGACAAACTTGCGTAGTTGTTTTATTGTTTGTGGGTTTAGGTGATGTTCTATTCCTTCGACATCCTGATTTGCAATATCATGGCTAATTCCAAGCATCATAAAGAACTCTAGTAACGTGCCATGTTTTTGACGCACTGCATCTGCCAACGCAGAACCTTTCTGAGTCAGGTTGATTCCCCGATATTTTTCATATTCCAGATATCCTCCTTCTGCAAGCTTTTGAAGCATCTTTGTGACAGATGGAGCACTTACTGTAAGATATCTTGAGATGTCAAGTGTATTTGCATATCCTTTGAGTTCCACAAGCTCAGATATCACCTCTAGGTAGTCCTCCATTCTAGAATAGTCAGTTTTTGTCGATTTGTGTGCCTCTTTTATGGATTCTAGCCTCTCAGCGCGTTTTTCCTTCATGTTTTTGTTAGTTATACACGAAATCATATAACCTAATCTCTTGATCAGAAATGTTCACTCAGTTGTGATTGATCTTTTGCATGGAGTTTTAACTATATTTTTAAAAAGAAGGGATGCATGGATGAGGGAGTCAGGCAGGGTATTGATAAAATAAAAAAAGTAAGCGATTCCCTTCACAGAAGGGCCAGAATTTACTCGGAGCTCGGAAAGATAGACGACAAGGGTACTGCACGTGCTCTTGGTTCACTGCAGAGAGCACCATCACCAGGAAAAAAGATCACAAAGATTGGATTCATCTTTCTTTTTTCGCCAGACCCGTTCACTACACCCATTGGCATTCCAATGATAATTGCCGGAAAATACCTAGAAAAAATGTATAATGGTGCAACCATCAAAGACATTGGTCAGGAGACAAAGAGTTTTTTCAGTGACTATTCCAATATAAAAGACAAGATGCGTTAACACTCTTCGTTATTTTTTTGCATTAGTTTTTAACTGGATATTGACTCTAGTGTTTTTGTGGCAACAAGGGCCCAAGTTCTAATCCCGATTGCAATTGCAGCAGTAATAGTAGGAATAGTTGGAGTCATTACAATTCCTGCAGACTCCAAGCTTGAAGAGGTCAAGTTTCCAAGGGGTACAATCAAGCTTGATGACAAGATTTTAGATGTGCAAATTGCAGAAACTGATGCACAGAAGATAAGAGGCCTTATGTTTCAAAACAAGCTACCAGATGACCAGGGGATGATCTTTGTATTCAGCCAGGCACAGGTTGTACCAATATGGATGCTAAACATGCAGTTTCCTCTCGACATAATTTGGTTTGATGCAAATGGAAATGTAATCCACATTGCAAAAAATGTTGCACCATGCAAGTCTGCACTTGAGACTGCCACATGCACTGTTCAGAATGCGGATGGCAAAATGGCAAAATATGTTTTAGAGGTGACAGGCGGATTTACTGACAAGTTCCACATTACCGAGAATTCCAAGATGCAGATAATTTCAATCTAGGATCTTCCAAGTGTGCGTCCCAAGTCTGCAAGCGCAGATTTTATTTCATCAACAGATGCCTCATCCTCCAGCGTACTAATATCACCAATTTTTTCATCATGGGCAATTGCTTTGAGCAATCTTCTCATTATCTTGCCGCTTCTAGTCTTTGGAAGTTTTTTGACAAAAAACAGTTGGTCAGGTGATGCAATAGGGCCTATTGTCTTTCGTATATGTGTCACAAGATCCTCTTTTAGCTGTTGCGTTGGAGTGATACCATTTTTTAGAACTATAAACGCAATGATTGACTCTCCCTTGACCTCGTTCGGTATTCCACACACTGCTGCTTCTGCAACTGCCTTGTGAGATACAAAACCGCTTTCAATCTCGGCAGTACCAAGTCTGTGACCTGCCACTTTGAGTACATCATCTGCTCGTCCAAGCATCCAGATGTATCCATCCTTGTCCTGCATTGCATAGTCTCCTGCATAGTACATGTGTTTGTATTTTGACCAATAAACTGTCTTGTACTTTTCATCATCGCCCCACAATGTAAGAAGCATTCCAGGCCATGGATTTTCTACTACTAGATATCCCTTGGAATCAGGAGGCACTCGTTTTCCATCATCATCAACAACAGATATGTGAATTCCTGGTACAGGTCTTGTTGCAGAGCCTGGCTTGAGTCGGATCGTTTCAATCCCAGGAAGTGGTGAGATCATTGCAGCTCCTGTTTCTGTCTGCCACCATGTATCAACAATAGGACATTTTTCCTTGCCAATTGTTTTAAAATACCATCTCCAGACCTGCGGGTTAATTGGCTCACCGACTGTTCCAAGCAGTCTCAAGCTTGTCAAGTTGTTAGAGTTTGGAAGTTTGTCGCCAGACTTCATGAGCATCCTAAGTGTGGTGGGAGTAGTATACAGGATTGTGACACCATACCGTGAAATAATTTCCCATATTCTTGCAGGAGTTGTATAATCAAGCGCTCCCTCGTACATCACTTGTGTCGCACCATGCATCATCGGTCCATAAACTACATAGCTGTGACCGGTAACCCATCCAATATCAGCTGTGCAAAAATAAACATCGGAATCACGAATGTCAAAAATCCACTTGAATGTTGCAAAGACATGGGTAAGATATCCGCCAGTACCATGTAGAACGCCTTTTGGCTTTCCCGTGGTTCCTGAAGTATATAGGATGTAAAGTGGGTGATTGCTGTCAAGCATCTCTGCATCGCATGACGGTTCCATGGAATCAACAAACTCGTTCCATTTCTTGTCCTTTGCATTGTATGTGATTTGGTTTCCAGTATGTTCTAGAACGATTACGCTATGTACAAAATCAAGACCTTCAATGGCAGCATCTACAATATTTTTTAATTTTATTATGATACCACGTCTTCTTCCACCATCTGCAGTGATTATCACGCTTGACTTAGAATCTATAACCCTGTCCCGAATCGACTGTGCACTAAATCCTGAAAATATTACGGTGTGAATGGCACCTATTCTTGCACATGCTAAAAGTGAAATTATCAGCTCAGGCACCATTGGGAGATAGATTGTTACCCTATCACCTTTTTTGACTCCAAGTTTTTTCAAGGCATTTGCAAGTTTTGCCACTTTGAAAAGCAGGTCTTGATATGTAAGCACCCTATGTGAACCATCTTCGCCTTCCCAGAGTATTGCCTTTTTGTACGGGTTTTTCCTTACTGCTACATCCAGTGCATTATATGATGCATTGGTCTTACCCCCAACAAACCATCGTGCAAATGGAGGATTCCACTCCAGCGCAGTGTGCCATCGTTCAGACCAGAAAAGATTCTCAGCTTGCGACTCCCAGAACTTGACACCGTCTTGATTTGCCAAAGCCCTTGTCGTGACATCATCATTTCCAAGGCCAATATCGTATGAATCCAATACAAGATTTTAGTGCACATGTCAAAAAAAAGGTTCGCTCAAATGGATTGGGAGCGAATCCTTCAATCCCAGCAGACTATATTAAGACGATGATATTCGCTTAAGCCAATCTGAATCTTCAGGGACTTCATCACCATCGGCTCCAATGGCTACAGGCTTTGCTGTCGGTACAGTGGGAATACTAGGACCAACCCCAATGTCAGTAGATATAGGAGTCTTTGGCTGTGAAGGAGAAGGACTTTCTACCTTTCCAAGATATGAAATGGCTGCTGAATGAACGTCCTGCTTTGGACTTTCTACACGCTCTCCACTCTCAACTGAAAGATCGTTGATGCGACGTTGGATGTTTGTTATCTCTGCTTTTTCATGTTCGATGTGCTCTATGATTTCAACCGTGTGAGTCTTGACCAAATCAAACTTGGCATCAGATATCTCGTTGCTCTTGTTTTGCAACTTGGCGTCAAATCGTAGCATCCGAATTGACTTGAGTTGGCCATCAAGTTCTCCGAGTCTTTTCTCAAGTTTTTCTCTGATCTGCCTCTCGGTCTCATCGAGAGTTAACAATTTCATCTTATATTTTTCATGGATCAGTTCAGCATCCTCTTTCATGTCATCGTTTTCAGATACGATATCCATCAGGGCACGTATACGACGCATGGTAAGCCCCTTTTCTCGCAACAGTCTCTGGGCATCTAATCTCCATCTAGGGATAAAGATTACATATTGTCCCTGAATGACCAGTTGTTCGAATGCTATCTGCTTGAGTCCTTCAGAACCGCAATCAACACCGACGGTTTGTACACTTCCATCAATGTCGGTTATAGTTCCTATTACTTTGCCGATATAGGTACCATACATGTCCTTTACTTGCTTGCCGATAAATTCGATCTCTTCCTTGCTCATTGGGTAGGTGTTTTAAATTTCATATAATCAGCAAAGTGTTAACAAGCTTTTCAGTTTTGGTAAGATCATTTTAGCTAATGATCATGTAAAAATGCAAAAAATACGTAATTTTATAATCATATGTCTAGTAATGGTCCAATAATGATTACAAAGGAAGAGTTAGACCAGATACTACACTTTGTCTCCAAGCGCTGGGTAGACATGAGCAGGGATGAAAAAAACAAGGCGTTTGAAAATATGCCGACAGACTTTTGGATGAATTCCATGGGCGGCACTGCAGGCCCAGGAAAGTGGGTGACAACTTTGATGTATACAGAAGATCCACAAGAAGCCGAGTCCTTCAAGGAAGTCTTGCTCCGATGGCAGGCAAAACACAACGCACCAAAGTTGGGACCATCAGATCTGATCCAAATTGGAAAGAAGTAGTTATTATCTACAGTTGGTTTGAACGATAATGTTGTCATCGGAGTTTTCAAGTTTTGAAAAAGAAATTCTTTTGAAACATTTTTCAAATGTTGACGATTCAGTATTTGCAATAATCAGTCCCAGACAAGTTGACAGGGGAGCTCTGATGTCAAGATATAGTAGAACGGACAAGAGCATGCGCAAAATTTTCTTGGACGAGTTTGCAGAAAACGAAAACCGTGGTGAGGAATTTTACAATAAAGTTTTACTAGAATATGGAGATGACTCTGTTGCAGAGCTTGGCGAAGCCCAGATTGCAATTGAGGGACTGTCAAATATAGCGGTAAAAAAAATCGAAGACCGCAGAATTGGTTTGTCATATCTTGAAAAATCTTCAAGATACGTAGCATGGGATAAAAAAGTAAATGGTGAGTTCAAGTTTCACCGAGAACACGACATAATGAATTCCATATTTGCTGACAAGTATCTTGAAGCATGCAATCTAGATTTTGAGATATACTCAAAAAATATCCAGCCAGCGATAAAATACATGATCGAAAGAGAGCCGATAGAGAAACAAAAATTCAGAAACTCCAGTGGAGTAGATGTATCATATTCCAAACTTACAAGTGATGACGAGACAAAGTCTGCAACTAGAATTTACAATGCGACAATTAGAGCCAAGGCACTAGATATTCTCAGGGGAATACTCCCTGCGTCAACCCTGACAAACGTCGGCATAACTGGAAACGGAAGGGCATTTGAGTACCTGCTTACCATACTATACTCATCAGGACTAGAGGAAGAGAGGATCCTAGCATGTAAAATTCAGAGAGAGTTGAATACTACAATTAGATCATTTGTAAGAAGAGCAGACGACAATCATGGTAAGATACTTCAGAAATATCTACGTGACATCAAGGTCAAGTCATCTACACTTGGAAAAAAATATCTCAAGATAACTAAAACTGCAAATCATGTGGTAGATTTGGTTGACTGGGAACACGAGAAAAAGGCAGAGGAGAAAATAATTTCTGCGATACTTTACGAACAGTCAGAAGGGGCACCATATAGAGAGATATTGAAACAGGTTAAAAAAATAAAAACACCTGAGAGGAAAAAAATAATCAAGATATTTTCTAGTTTAAGAAACAATAGGAGACATAGACCAGCACGTGCATTTGAAATGACAGAATACACATTTGATTTTCTTACAAATTTTGGAATGTTCCGAGACTTTCACAGACATCGAGTGCTCACACTAGAGCGACAATTGCTTGCAACAAATCACGGATATTTCATGCCAGGTGAGATAGAACAACTTGGAATAAAAAAAGACTTTGATGATTGTATGTACAAGTCAAAGGAGGTTTACGATTCCATAAAGTCAAAGATGCCAGAGCAGGCGCAATATGTTGTAAACTTTGCATATAACTACCCGTATTTTATGAAACTAAATCTGCGCGAAGCAGTACACCTGATCGAGTTGCGAACTGTTCCACAGGGGCACCAAGATTATAGAAAAGTCGCCCAGGAAATGTTCAGGGCAATTAAAAAAGTGCATCCAAACCTGTCCAATATAATCAAGTTTGCAGATATGAAGTCATACAGTCTTGAGAGACTAGAGGCAGAAAAAAGAATAGAAGAGAAAAGAAAAAACGTGGATAAAAAAATATCATGATACCGTCAATTGAAATTTTTTCTCCTGGCCTACAATGATTACACCATTCAATATTATCCATGTCAAGTGTAACTGCCTTGGTAAGATACACTCACCAGTCGGTCACATATTGCCTTGACAGTGGAAGTGCTAACCTTGATCTAGTGCCATATCCGATTAAATGATTTTCATACACCTTGGATAAAGTAATTCACGAATAGATATATCGATATCACCTAGCGTGATTGGCATGTCTTTAGGTATGTCACAACACACACCCAAATTCTTCACCATGAAATTATGGCATACACAATGGCAAACGTGACTTGTACAAGATGTGACTAGAGATCATTGTGCAAATCTTGGAATTTTTTTCACTAGATGAGACAATGATATTCTTCCAGGACCCAACACTAGTATGGTTATCAGAATTACAAATGCAAGTAATTCTAGTTCCAGTCCATTTTTTCCAGAAAATGACTGGAGTTTTTTCAAGTATACCATTACGGCGAGCATCTCTATTGCAAGAAGACTACCTGCAATTCGGGTCAATACTCCTACGATAAGCAACACACCTCCAATCAACTCCAACAATCCAATCAATAATGCCATTTCTGAAGGAATGCCAATACTTGAGAAGAATCCTGCAGCACTGCTATCAAATTTGCCAATACTGTGAACGATAAACATGGCGCCCACCCCAATTCTCAATCCAAAGTGGCTGAGATCATGCAACCTGTGTGTTCTGAGAGCAGCATCTGCCATATACTAACTACCTAGTATGTCAATGCATATTATTTGTTTATACCATTTGTCAAGACATCTACTTGAAAACTCGGCGGTCTTTTCCAAATCATAGATTTACACACACATCTGTTTTAGAAAATTAAAATTGCGATAGTGGCATTCATTGTTTTCAATAATTTATTGCCATGTCTTACCTGCATATATTATCTGTCATACAGATTTTTTTCTTTCAAGATACATGTGCATCAACCAGGGTCATCATTGATACAACGCTGCGCTTGATTTGACACACCAGACCAAAAGATGATTGAAATCAATCCATGATGTAGACTATAGTGATCTCTTTTTTTCATTACAAGACAAACTCATTGCTGAAAATTTTTCAATTTAGATATCAACCGGAGATTTCGTCCAGCGAGTGCACCTACACCTAACATCATTATCAAATCTACAACCAGTGTTATTTCAACAGCAAATGAGCTCAAGTGTTTTTGAATACCATACGTAGCGATGAGATAGTCAGGACCCAGGAAGACATATCCCAAGACAAATCTTGATACCAGTCCCACTAGCCAAATTACATATGGAATATTTCCACCCTTTGCGTGAATTTTGCCATCATCTTCCTTCCAGACCATTATAGTCTTGTCAACATGCCTGTGTGAGAGGTATGTTGCACCTATCAAGACACCCACATATGCAAAGACATACCAAATGGATACACCCACCTGAAACGAGCTAAATACTGTCAGTATGCTGATAGCAAAATAAGATACCGTTGAAAAAATTATTCTATTTTTGCTAACAGGCCCTCCTGAAAGTATCTTTCTAAACCTGAAGACCAGTACTATAACAATCATTATAACAAATATCAGAATCTGCGATGTAGGCATTAGCAAATCACCGAAATTGGGACCATCTATCTCACAAGTTTTTTATTTTGATAGTTTAATCATTTCTTTCTGCCAGCATACAATTGATCTAGTCAAGAGGTAACAACATGTGGATCTCAGATCCCTTGCCCTGTCCTTCAGACTCTGCCCATATTTTTCCACCATGTGCCTCGATTATTCCCTTGCATACAACAAGACCTAGTCCAGAGCCACCATGCTCCCTTGTTACAGATGTATCTATTTGATAAAACTTGACAAAGATTTGGTCTAGCTTGTTTTTAGATATTCCAATTCCATTATCTTTGACAGTTATTTTTGCATTTTTTCCGTCTGCATATAACTTTATAAAAATTGTTCCGTTTTCTTTTGGACAGAAATCAATTGCATTACTTAACAGGTTGTTTATGACCTGTTCAAGTCTCATCGAATCACAGAAGCAAAAAAGATCAGGTTGTAATTGCGTTAACACGTTAATGCCATATTTTTCCATTGTAGGTTTCATGTTTTCAATTATTCCATGCACGATATCGGCGAGATTGTGTCTCTCTTTTGATACTCTCAGCTGACCAATCTCAATCTTTTGCACATCCAAAAGATCAGTCATTAGTTTTGATAGAGTACGTGCATTTAGTTTTATAATTTCAAGTCTTTGCCTTTGAGCATCAGTTATCTGGCCAAATGCATCTGTAAGTAAAATGTCAACATATCCTTGTATTGGCACAAGTGGGGTTTTCAATTCATGTGTTATCATGGTCAAAAATTCTTCTTTTGATTTATCGGTTATGCGCAGCTGTTCATATTGCGCCCGTATGCGTGCCTCGTTTTCCTCTATCTTTTTTCTTGCATTGTAAAGTTCCGTTATATCTTTGATTATCGTATTGCTTCTCATTTGGTTATCACCTTCATAGAATGTGGTTGCACTCAACAGTGCCGGAAAGATTGTCCCATTTTTCCGTTTCATCCATACCTCTTTGTTTGTGATGCCCTGACCAGACTTCCACGCGCTAAAGATTTGCCGCACATTGTCGATGTTTTCCTCTGCAGTATGATCAAAAATTGACATTCCAATGATTTCTTGTTTTTCATATCCTAGATTGAGTGCATAAGCATCATTGCAGTCAGTAATGTTACCATCATTGTCTATGGTACGCATTAGATCAGGCGATGTATCATAGAGGCTTCGAAATCTTGTTTCAGCTGCTTCAAGTAAAAAATTTATTTTTTTTAGATCATTGTACTGTTCGTTTATCTTTTTTTGATCCTGCGCTATTCTAGTTCGTGCTGCATAAATATCAGATATATCCCTAAATGCTACGGTCCTTCCAATGAGCTGGCCCTTTTCATCATATAGGTTGTTTCCAGAGAACAGAGTGGGAAATGAACTCCCATCTTTTCTTTTGAGCCAGATTTCGATATTGGATATCATTCCAGACATCCTCCATTCCGTTATTCCTTTTTCTAGATCACCGTAGCTTCTATCAGCAGTATGTTTGAGTATGGAACTTCCTATAATCTCGTTTTTTTCATATCCCAGATTTTTTGCATATGATTTGTTACAGTTGAGAATTACTCCATTAAGATCAATTGTACGCAAAAGATCAGGAGAGTGTTCATAAAGATTCTGATATTTATTTTCTACCACCATTATGGCGTCATATGCTTTTTTGAGTTCATTGTACTTTTTTTCCACTTCTTTTTCTGCACGTTTTGTTTTTTCCACATAGTCATGTATCAGTGATACATCCTGTATGGTAATGAGGTAAATGTTTGCAGTTTCAATGCCATCCCATATTTTTGCCCCATTGCACAAACCAAAAAATGTGGTATTGTTCTTTTTGACCAGCTGGATTTCAATCAGTGGGCCTATCCCTTTTTCCCTCATCTCATTGAACCCATCAAATACCGTTTTTTTGTATTCTGGCATAACAAAATCAAAACAGGGTTTTCCAACAACCTCGCTTTTTGAATACCCAAAGTGTTCCAACATGCGCTTGTTGGCATCAATGATTATTCCATTTTCATCTAGCGTACACACAAGATCTGGTGTCATTTCATAGAATGTCCTATATTTGCGATCTAAGATATGTGGTGGAATCATCTTTCCTGTATAGATAATGATGCGTTTTTGGTTAATAAAATATTGGTAAGCAGCATAATAGACACCCTAACAGTTTTAGATTCCATACAGGTACGGTACATTCATTCCTTTTAGATTTTACTTGGATCAGCGTCTACATATACGACGCGATTTTGCATGTAAAGAATGGTGTTTTTTAAAAAATGTCGATTCTTGCCGCTTCAGGCACAGTGTTTTATTTTTCGTTTTTCCTGTATTTCTTGCCTGTATTTTTGTCAAAATATATGAATTTACAATTATGATTAGGACAGTGAAGTATGCCAGAGCCCATATCAAACTCTATTAGTATGGCATCACAATCAGGGCAATTCGGTGTCAATGGATATAGTCCGGGACTTGTGTTTAAAAGACTAGCTAATTTTCTCACTAGATGTCAAAAACAGGTCATCATTGGTACTACACTAATTTCAGAATGAACGAACACATTCTTTTCAATGTATACGTCATATGTAATATTGCAGATTCTCTACTGGCGGTAAATGTTCTCAGGGTTAAAACCCCCCAGAACAACCGCTTGAATCTGTTATTTTTTGCACCATGTCAAGTAGAATTTTTTCCAAGAAAGACTCTTTATTTGTCCATTTGATAATGTGATACATTGGACATTTTCCAGTGCCATGAAATACTTGGTCTCAAACAAGGTGCGTCAATACCAGAGATAAAACAGGCATACAGAGAGATGGCATTACTATATCATCCCGACAAGAATTCCACTGAAGGAAGTGAGGTAAGATTTAGTCAGATTTCAGAAGCGTATCAAACTCTGCGAATGCAAAATAAAAAACATGACAAAATTATACAAAAATTTGATGACATCTACCCGGAGGATGCAGTATCATCATACAATCAGGCCCAGACACTTGTTGCAAAACACCAGTACGAGGAGGCAATCACATTCTATGACAAAGCATTGGAACGATTACCCCGGTACGCAAATGCCTGGCTCAAAAAAGGTGATGCATTAGACCAATTGAAAAGACATGCGGATGCGCTTTATTGTTACGGCAAGGTTTTGCAGATTAATCCTGAATCAGTAGATGCATGGAATCTCCAAGGGATATGCCTGTCAGATCTCAAAAAATATGAAGAAGCACTAGAGTCTTTTGACGAGGCAACTGTACTTGACCCTACACATGGACCTGCGTGGAACTTTAAGGGAGTCTGCTTTTTCATGTTAGGAAGACCTGAGATGGCACTTGATTGTTTTGAGAGGGCAACAAAATTTCATCCTGAATTTGTAGTTGCGTGGCATAACAAGGGAAGTGTGTTGATGAAGATGGGGCGAAAAAAAGAGGCTGAAAAATGCTACGAAAAAGAAAAAAAGATAAAACAGTAGACTGGTAAATCTGATTTCACCGATGTGTTCATGCAGAGATATGAATAGATGTTTGAAGATCGTGTAAATGAAAAAAAATTTTTAGAAGTTTATTTTCTGTTTTGTCATACTAGAATATCATTGATGAATTTAGATATTTTTGTCGCAAATGCAATTGGACTGACTTTCTTTGTGCTTGTAACAATGATGACATTTTTACGGTATGGGAAACTAAACATCATAAAATCATCATGACCTGAGTGATGATATCTTATTGGTCCGTAAAGATCATCAAACTTTGCGCCCAATGAAATATCAAACATACATTCCATATAATGAACATTATTCCACTTGTCAAAGCTTGGCTGTGTGAATCCACGATGGGTTTCATTGTGAACCATCCTTCCATCGCTGTCCATTATTGCGACAGAACGTACATTTCTATCCACACTCATCATAGACTTGCAAATTTGGTCAAATTTCACAGTCTTTGTAATGTTCATGTTCGATCCTATCAGAAGGAATACTAAAAACTACCGATCATTTAAAGGGGAATTTATCTTGCCCATAACAAAAATAGCATTATGACAGCCAGTCCCATGACTAGGACAGTAACCCAGCCGACAATGTTTGATATCTTGCCATTTGTTCTGCCCTGCAGAATTGTCTTATCATTTCCAATTTTCATGATTGTTATGAGAAGAGGAATTGCAATAATTCCATTAATCACTGCTGCATATATGAGGGCCATGATTGGATCAATGCCAAGAAAATTTATCCATAGCCCTACTATAGTAGATGCAGCGATTATCAGGTAAAACCCTTTTGCCTGTTTGAATTTTTTATTCAGACCTTGCCTCCATCCAAGTTCTTCAGATAATGCATATGCCGACGAGCCGGCAAGCACAGGTATTGCCAACAATCCCGTGCCAATTATCCCAAGTGCAAATATTGTCTTTGCCCATTCTCCTGAATTTGGAAATGTTTTCACGAGTGGTTCTAGTGCCTTTGCAGCTTCATCTGCAGTAGATATGTTAGTTATTCCATGAGCATAGAGTGTTCCAGCTGCGGTTGTTATGATAAACCACATGATTGCTTGTGAAAATATCATTCCGATTGTAACATCTTTCCTCATTGCGTTTATCTCTCTTTTTCTAATTCTTGGCTTGCCTTCTCCCATTTCTTCTATCTTGTTTTTTACAACATCTTCTTCAGCTTCTTCAGAGGACTGCCAAAAAAATAAGTACGGTGAAATAGTAGTACCAAAAATTGCAACAAACAACATTGCAAAAGTTGGAGTAAATTCAATGTGCGGTATTATACTTGCAGTCAACATTGCCACTAAATTTCCTCCAACAATAAATGCCGTAATCACATATGCAAATAAGCTTAGAGTCAAATACTTGAGTATGATCACATATTTCTTGTATGGAATGAAAACTTCTGTGCAAACAATTAGTACCGTAAATAAAATAGTGGCAACAACTATTGGAGACTGCGGTAAAACAAGTTTAACAGAGGCGGCCATCGCTCCAATGTCTGCGCCTATGTTGATAGTATTTGCAATTAAGAGCAGACCAATAATCGGGTAGCCTATTTTTTTTGAATATTGTTTTCGCAGGACTCCTGCAAGTCCATTTCCTGTAACAAGGCCTATACGCGCACATATCTCTTGAATTACTATCATCATTGGCAGCTGAAGTAGTGCAAGCCATAGAGTCCCAAAGCCAAATTGTGCGCCCGCCTGAGAATAGGTTGCTATCCCAGATGGGTCATCATCAGATGCTCCGGTTATCAATCCAGGACCTAGAAATTTGAAAAATGATTTGATTTTCATAAATGATTATTCATACCTGGCGTGTCCTATATTTGCAGTTATGCAGGTCTAATCTATGTCAAATATTTTGTCAAGGAATCGTGCTGCTATCTAATATATTGCTGTGAGCCTGGTATGACTTGCTCTTTTTTTAGATTACGTAAAAGGATGGCAGATATTGCAATTATGCCAATCTGTATCGTTTTGGTAGATAGATCAATCATTCCTATATCTGTCTGTATTCCAACTATTGGAAGACTGATGTTTCTTGATGCAATGTATAGAATTATCAGAAAAATAGAAATAAGAATTGAGATTACATATGGAGCTCTACTGTGTAACCTGTTCTTTAGCATCCATATTCCAAGTGGAATGTAAACAATTCCCACGGTGGCAAAAAACATTGTTTGTATCTGAGATGCAGTATCAACGCCTTCAAGAGATTGAGTATAGGATGTTACAAAGTAGATTATTCCACACAGTGTCACAAGTACAGATACGATCATGATGGATTTTTTGGTAGTGGGATTCACAAGACTATCATATACTTTCGACATTTAATGTCTACCTACCATTCTCATCAGTAGGAACGGAAATGAATGATGATGGTAGAGATAGGATAGTGTTGTGTAGTATGAATGAGATATCTACACAACAGATCTGGACCAAACTTGAAATCCCAGTTTCAACAACTAATCGAAAGATAAAACCCTCGAATTTCTTAAAATAATAAAAAAACAAAAGTGATGAAAACGTGGGAGTTAGACATGGCTGCCATACCTGCATATCATTTGAGATCAAAAATGACCAGATCTGTGTGAGATAGAATGCACTAACATGAACAACAATGGCACAACGCCGTGAAAAATTTTCAGAGATGATAAGACCTAGTCACACATGTGATTGATACACATATGTGATACTGAATTTCCAGTTTTTTGACATGGAATGAGATAATTTGTTCCTAATTTATGATCTCTTTGTCTATTCGACCATCTTTTATTATGACGGTCCTGTCAGTGGATTCGGCAAGTTCTGGATTATGTGTAACTAATATGATAGTTCGTTTAAACTTGTTCGATAATTCCTTTAGCATGTCAAAGATATCTTGACCTGTTTTTGTATCCAAGTTTCCAGTTGGTTCATCTGCAAGAATTATAGCAGGATTATTAATCAAGCATCTGGCAATTGCAACCCTTTGCTGTTGTCCGCCACTCAGGTTAGATGGTTTTTGTTTTGCCTTGTCTGCTATTCCCAACTCTTCCAAAATTTTCATTGCACGAAAATTTGCCTCAGCGGTTGGCATTCCAGCTATGATTGCAGGAAGTTTTACGTTAATCTCAACTGTAGACCTATTAACTAAATTATATGATTGAAATATGTAACCAATTAGCCGATTTCTCATGGTTGCAATTTCAGTATCTCCAAGTGAAAATATATCAAATCCATTTATGATGACCCTTCCCGATGTTGGTCTATCTAGTGCTCCTATGATGTTAAGAAGGGTGGATTTTCCACTTCCAGAGGGACCCATAATAGATACAAATTCCCCTTTTTTTACCGTGAAATTTATGTCTCTTAATGCCACTATCCTACCTGCCGCAGAATCAAATATTTTTGTGACATGTTCAGTTTTTAGTGCTACATCATCAGTAATTTGTGGAGATTTTACAGGTAACTCTACAGCATCATCAACACGTACATTGTCTGACATATGTTTTAGCAGGTCCATGTGATAAATTAATCGTGTTAACTGTATTTTAGTTACTAGTGTAATATCACTTTTGAATATCATGTTTGATAATCTGACCATCGACTTTTACTCCGCTACTTTGGTTATTTGTAGTAGGCAACGGGTTTGGTGCATCTACTTCTCTGACAACACTGCCTGCCATGGAATATCAAAAATTTCTCTTTCCAGGAATATTATGCATGTCAGTCATATTTTCTGCAATATTTTTTGACTCGTACATAATCTGGGACAGGAAATTTGATTTTCTAAAGAGTGTCATGGTTGCGCCAGTATCAAGAGGAACCATTTTTGCAGGAAAAGCCATGGGTGGCATGACAAATTCCTTGATCCAGACTACCATACTTTTGACAGTAGGACTTGTAATAGGAATACATTTTACTCCACTCGGAATTGTTGAGACAGTTATAGTTATCTTGCTTTTGTCATTTGCACTTACTTCACTTGGTCTTGCCATAGGAAGTTACATGACAAGCTTGGAGGAGTTTCAAATGATTGTAAGATTTGTAGCATTTCCACTTTTCTTTCTCAATGGTGCGCTATTTCCGCTTGACAAGCTTCCCACATGGCTTTCAGTTTTAACTGCAATTGATCCTGCCACATATAGTGTAGACGCATTAAGAAACATAATTTTAGGAATAGGAAGTAAATCCCTGAGTATGGATATGACCATACTTATTTTATACACTATATGTCTGGAGCTAGTCGAAACAGTTTCATTTAGAAGAATAAAGCCGTCTGATCATTTCCAGGCAACAGGCAAAATTTTTAAAAATAAAGTTATTATCCGATACGACATCAATCTGTGTGCAGATGTTTTCCAAGTCTGCAGATAGAGCAGATGTATTTTCCGTCCTTATCCGGTGCAAAAAGTTGAGAAGTACAGTCACATTCTGTACATTGGCATTTTACAGTCATCTACATCACTAGTCCATCAATCCTTCATCTTCTTCATCTACTTCATATTGGCTTTTGAGTTCGAGTTGATGAGATTCCTCCTTCATTTCTTCGTGCTCAACCGCTTTTTTCTCTTTTTCATCTTCTTCTTTTTTAGACATTTTTTTAACCATGATGTTAAAGTATGTACTTGAAATATTAGACAATCGTAGATTACCAAAATTGAAAATTACATCATTTTTTTAAGAATTACTTCCATATTGAAACAATTCGATATCATTTCATGGTCCATAGTTTTGCATGCCCAAAAACAATGTTAGAGTAAAACTCTTCCAATTATCTATATCTCAAAATACCATTTGTGCAAAAGCACTACAAATCGGTCTCATCTCAAGATTAGAATCCATGATACATTTTCTAATCAGATCAGTTGCTGTAACAATTCCCAAGAGTTTACCCCATTATACTACAGGCACCTTGTGAATTTTTTTCTCACTCATGAGTTCTGTCAATTTCGTGACTGTCGCATCAGGACTGATTGTTATCAAAGGCATTGACATTATCTCTCGTATAGATGTAGACGAATACTTGCCAAGAGTAGAAATCTTTGTTACAAAGTCTCTTTCTGTTAACATACCTATTGGTACGTTTTTCTCTATTATGACCAAACAGCTAACTCCAGAATCTGTCATTAGAGTAGCGGCATCTTTAGCCTTTAATGAAGAGTCCATTGAAACGATTTGTTTTTTCATAATATCTTTAACAAAGACATTCATGTACTCTATAATACATCGATACTTAAAAACTCGAAATCAGAGGTTCAGATTGGGTAATCACGTTTTTATTAAATTTCAACACATGTATCATCAAAATTATCTATAGGTATCAGTCATACCAATATTGAGAAGATCTGAGCATTAATTCAAACTACTTGACTACCAATACAGGTACTTTGGATTTATGAACGACATCATTTGCCACACTTCCAAGGAAAGTACTTTTCATTGGTCCACGCCCTCTGGAAGCAATCACGATCAGATCAAACTTTTTGTAAGTTGCATATTCAGTAATCTGCCATGACTCGGTTCCAAATATTATTTTTTCATGGAACACTATTCCATTTTGTGCACAAAGTTTCTTCGCATCAGCCATGAATTGCTTGGCTTCTTTCAGAGTTTGATTCTTCAAAGATGTAAGTAATGGGCCAAGGTTGACGGTGTAAAAAGGTGTGACACATAATCCGGTGATTGTCGCTCCGCATTGCCTTGCCAGATAGATTGCTTCTCTTAGCCCCTTAAACGACCTTTCAGAGCCATCAAGTGCAACTAGAATCTTGTTAATTTTTTGTTTCATTGAAATCATTACATATGTTGGTACATATTAACAAATACCCAATTATCAAAATTGATTTCAAATTACCAATACGATAGTACTAGTAATCAAGAATTGTGATATAGGCATAAAAGCACGATGGAAGCAATCCCTACTGGTTTTTCACTCCACTCCCTACCTGTGACACGGCTCTTCATAAAGACACTTTCAATACAAAAGGAGTTGGCAAGTTTGGCTATGATTAAATCAAATAAATTCAATGACTAGATTAGGAGTATGCAGCCTCCTAATTCTCCAGAAGTGTATTGTACTAGTATGATGCTATTGAAGCAGAGCCTGTTACTGTTTCAACCTCAGGGTCGTTTGATATTGCCTCTATTGTCTTTAGGCTCATGTTTCCCTGTGCAAGAAGACTAGATTTTCCCTCTTTTGCCATGCAGTATCCATATCTTGACCTTAATTGGTCCAATTTTTTTTCACTGTCCGTTCCTGCCTTGTAATGAACATGCAAGTTTACAGCAGGTGCTACATCATGGAATTTTCTTTCATATTCCATCACCCGCATGGCAAGCCCTGGGTCTATTTTCTGCAATTTTGATGAAATGTTTTCTAGTACGTAATCGTACATTGATTCAATTTCTTGTGACATGCCGCTAATATGTTGTAAAATGAATTTAAGGAGAATCTATGATTCCCACCTCTGATAATCAGATTTAGATCTTTTAAATCCACGAATACCATGCGTTGCATGGTAGAAAGTTTTGTTAGAAATGTGATGAAATTCAATGTAGTTTCAATCAACTCATCATCAACTGTTTCGGATGCAGCAAAGACTATGAAAGATGCAAACATTGGGTGTGTTATTATAACTGAAAACAATACGGCAGTTGGAATACTAACAGAAAGGGATCTTGTTCGCAAAATTATCGCTCTTCAAAAACCACTATCCACTTCTGTCAAAGACATAATGTCAACACCACTGGTTATGATAGATCCTGAAGAAAGCCTATGGGAACTTGCAGAGATTATGAAACAAAAACAAATCCACAAGGTGCCCGTGGTAGAGAATGGCAAGCTAGTTGGAATTGTAACAGCAACGGATTTGACAAGAGTGTGTAGTCTTGGCTCTGATTCAGAGATGAGTAGAATTTGTACTGAAATAATAGCAAGAATGCAAAAAATTTAACCTACGTATAATTGTAGAATAAAAAACTAGTCCCGCGTCAAATTTTTTCTCAAAGCCCAAAGTCTTTTCCCACCTTTTTAGGTAGTGTCAGAAATAGAAGATGTATCTACTATTGTTGTCATCAATTGCAATTATTTTACACCTAATAGAGATACTGTTTCTGAATCGCTATCAATCATGATTGCAGTACCAGAATCTTCTGCAGGGTTTAACGAATATACTGCATGCGGTCTGAACATTATTAGCTCTGGTTGTTCCGCATGAGCCATTCTTTCAAATATTTTTGCGCTAGTCTTACCTGTTGCGGAACGGCATATGATATCAGTAATTCTCGATTTCTCTTGTTTATTTGTCACAAAGCTAACCTTGCCTTTCATCTGATATCCCTTTAGATCTTCCTTGTCAAATACTGCAACACTTACCCATGGAACATTTTTGAAATTATAGTGAGATTTATGTTTGAAAAAATCAAGCCAATAGATCACATCTTCTAAAAAGTAAAACGAAGTTCTGGGAGACAGGTTACACATGCCATTCAAATCAATAGATCCCACTACGACAAATTTTTGTCCAGACATCATACTTTGAACTTCTTTTGGAATTATAACCATGTGCTCATATCCTATAATCTTTTAATTAAAGACAAAACATGATTATCTCAGCTGATAATTATAGGTTATCATGATGCACACAAATGATTATCAGTGTTGATAATCATAATTGAATTAAAATAAAATTGTGTTTATCTGTCCCATGATGAAACATTCCATGTTACTTTTAATTTTGGTTTCTACGGTATTGTTTGGTACGGCATATGCAGATTCATCCTCAACTACAATGAAAGGGTCTGGAATTGCATTACTAAACTCTGGCTCACCACAAATGTACGAGTCAAGTGTTAGAATCCTACTCTCAAATCACGCTACAATTGACAGTGGTCTTATAACAATAAGCACTGACCAGATTACAGCAGTTGAAAGGATGACAGTAAGCCAATGGAAGTTTGCATATGGTACTGACGGCTCATTTCATGCATCTGGACCTGTAATTTCAGGAGATAATACATCATACTACATGGTTTTAGACGGTGATAGATTACTTGCATCAGTGGCAGGATCCTTGTGGAAGATAAGTGCAGAATTGAAAAACAGTGATCAAAATTATATTTTAGAATATCTAGTAAGTAGCAAGAGCCATCCAATGGATAATGTGACATCATATCTAACTGCCAATGTAACCATACCAAATGGTAATTCAGTACAGGCTAGCACCGGTTTCTTCATACCGCTTAACTTGGAAGTTTTACAGGGCACAACTGTAACATGGAAAAACCAAGACAATATTGATCACACAGTTCAAAGCATAAACAGTCAGGGGACTATCATTCCAACATTTAACAGCCCCATTCTAAAGACAGGTGATACGTTTACTCACAAGTTTGACAAGCCTGGAGTGTACCATTATTTCTGTTCCATACACCCATGGCGAATTGGAGTAGTAACAGTATCTTAGATACACTGATGCAATCTAGTATACGTGTTCGTTAAAGTCCAAACCAAGGGCTATACTTGCTATAGTAGTATTGGGGGTCGTCTTACATTGCATTGCAAGTCCTGGTAAAAACTGGTGAAATATTTGCTTTAATAGTTGTTCAGTGAAAAGTGACCATTTAATCCCAAGATTGTGTTGTATTATGAAATGATGTGTACCTCCCTCTGTTCTATGATCTGATATCATACCAGAAGCACGCATATAGTCTTCAAGCGCTTCTATTGCCCGCTTCAAGTCATAATTTCCTTTCATGAACATGACCCAGTCTTTTATCATCGGAATCATGATGTCAATGATCTTGTTTATTTCATCGCCCTTCATTTCATCTCCAAGTATCTTGAGAATTTCCTTTGGCACTGGAATTATGCCTATTTTATCCGCAAATCTGTCCCACCGAACATATTTTTCCAAGATTTGTTTTACCAGAACATTTTGTGAGACTTCCTTTTGCATTGCCTCGGTCTCCAATTCGTTTACAATATACTCGGGGAGTCTATAACTTATGCTCCTTGTCTGTTCATGTTTTGCAGGATGCGGCTGTCTTTTAACAGTCATCCCTCTTTTACTGGATATGATTTAATAAAAATATGTTGTTTACTTGCCGTGTACCTTATCAGGATTATGTCGAGTCAGGTACACAACAAGTGATCTGTTACCAGAGGGAATAGACATTACAATTTTACATTCCATTATGAACAAAAAACTAGGAACTACAAGTAAATTACATTCAATCACCTTTTGATGGATACTGGGTGAAAGATAGGATATAGTGTGGAACCATGATGCTTCAAAATAAAAAAATAGTAAAGTCACTTTGATTGTACTTTAGTCTCTTTCTTGATGCTTGATTTCTTGGGTAACTCTACTGTCAAAGTTCCGTTATTCATTTTTGCTGTTATATCGGATTCAGCAATCCTTTCTGGAACAGTCAAAATTCTTCTATACCGTAGAAAAGATCTTTCATTTTTGACATAATTTTTTGATTTTTCCTCGCTTACATCTTTGTGCTCTGCTGAAATTTCCACATGTCTGCCAGTTACGTTTACCTTTACATCCTCATCTTGTATTCCTGGCAAGTCTGCAGTGAGAACATACATGTCTCCACGGTCTACAAGATCGCAGCTTATGTCTTTCGGAAACTGTCGCATGTAATTTGGAAACATCTCATACATGTGTTCGAAATTTTCTGAAATCTTGTCCCATGCTGAATCCATCTCCATAAACCCGGTTTTAAACCACGGTAGATCATTCCACTGCGTAAAAAGAGGTTCAAGCCACGGATTAGGGGTTGTTACAGGAAGACGTTTCTCATTACTGATTTTTACCATATTTTACACATCACATAATTGCTTAAAAACGATCTTACGATTACCAGTGCCTATATTTGCTTTCAGATTATTTTATTAGCAATATAGACTTGTGAGACCATCTTACGTTGGTTGGCAGTATCAGGACATTCGTGCATAATCAACTAATAAAATAGCACATCTACATATCATTCGCTATGGAAACGCTTGTTTTTTATTAAAAAATTATTATCTGTCCCAGTATTCGTATTCTTCAAACAAATTTTCGTATAGATCTTTTTTGTAATTATCTGAATCAGCAGTTATTGCACTAAAATGTTTTAGAAAATCAGTTATAGATATTATTCCCAATGGCTGGTTGTCATTTACCACCAGTACATGTCTAATCTTTCCTTCCAACATTGTCTGTGCAACATCATCGACAGATGCAGATGCAGAAATAGTAACAACAGGTGAAGACATCATTTCGGTTGATTTCACGTCAGATGGTTTTTTGTTTTGTGCTGAAATTTGCGATAAAAAGCTTCTCTCAGTTATTATTCCATATGGTTTCTCATTTTGAGTTACAATGACACAACTTACATTGTTTTTGTGCATTACCTTTGCGATATCTGTTGGAGATGTAGTTGATTCCATAGTGATTATTTTTTTTGACATGATTGCTCGTGCAGTCAGCATGGAGTGAAATTGCCCAATTTGATATAAAACTACTGGTGAAATTATCACTGTTGATAACAAGATAAAATCATATTTGATAATGCACCAATTCGTTAATATCGGCGAGGCATTTTATAACTTGCAAATGTCAATAAGAAATATCCTAATTCCATATGATGGGTCACCCTTGTCAAAGAAAGCTCTTGCATTGGCAAAAGACATTGCAAGAAACTTTACAGCAGATCTGACACTCCTAATGGTTATCCCGGCGTATTATCCAATAAATGACTCTGTGTTTTCAGGAGCAGCCGTAACAAATTACCAAGAAATAGTCAAAACCCTCAAGCAACAGGGGGAAAAGGAGTTGGGAAAAGTTGTGGAGAAATGTAGAGAGGAAGGTACCAAGACTGCATACAAAATTGTACATGATGATGTTTCAAATGCAATCCTAAAGGAGGCAAAAAAACTAAAGGCGGACATGATAGTCATGGGAAGTAGAAGACTCACAGGCATATCAGTGGTAAAACGCCTTGGAAGCACTGCAAGACATGTTTCAGAGCACGCACAATGCCCTGTAACCATAGTACATTGAGAAAGTAATTATCTTTACAATAGGACTTTTCATCTGCAATCTAGATGGTTCTGCACATATAGAAAGTCTGCATTGCACGGCAATGCAGTCCTACTCGTTATATCAGAAAAAGAGATCAAGTCATCATGCAAGTATTAATCCAAGGTAAATCGGTCCAAGAACAAACAACGAAAGATGTTCTGCTAGAAGTCATGGCAGACAAGTATTCTCGTCTAATACTAGAATCAACAATTGAAATGCCAAAATCAGTTATTGATCTCAGCAAGGAATGTGGTGTACCAATCAGTACCGCATACAGGAGAGTACAGAGATTACATGGCCTCAAACTTCTTGGCATATCAGGCTCAATTAATGAAGATGGAAAAAAGTACTTTTTGTACAAATCCAAGATCAAGTCCATTATGACTTGTTTTAACAATGGCATGCTTGATGTAGAGATTATTCCCAATTTTGTATAAATTGGGAATCTCCGAAATTTTTCTTACAATCATAACTGAGAATCATGCAGGTGTCTTAAATTCGTGTGTGAGGTTAAACATACAATGATAAAATCTGTCAATTATACTACTCCGGTCATAACATTAGGTTCTGAGAATAGTATTCATGAAACATTATCGCTGATGAAAAAAAACGATATAAAACGAATTGTTGTTATAAATGACGCTAACATTCCCGTTGGCATAGTAACTGAGCGTAATATTGGCAAGTTTTTAGAAAATGACAGAACAACAAGAACTTTGGATAAAATACCCCTCAACGAGATAATGAGTAGGCACATCATAACAATCATGAACGACCAAGAGGAACTTTTAGTACAATGTGCAATACGAATGGATGCATTCCAGATAAGCTCCATTGTCGTTGTAGATGATGATGGAAAACTGATAGGAATTGTTACAAAATCTGATCTTGTAAAAAATTTCTCAGTATTATTCAGAGGCATCTATAAAGTCAAAAATTACATGAATACCAAGATGATAACATGTCGCAAATCTGATTCTTTACCATTTGCACTTAATGCATTAAATAAAAATAAGATCTCAAGACTTGTTGTAACTGATAACGATGGCAAGCCAGTTGGAGTAATCAGTTATGATACATTTTTGAAAAATAGCGAGTATTTCAAATTTGGAACAAGAACTGAAACCACGCTAGAATATCTGCCACTGAGAACTTCTGCCAAAGAATTACAAGTCGGTGACTTGATTGGTGATGAGCTTCTCACAATCGAATCTGAAGAGGATCTTGCCAAAGCAGCCAAATTAATGGCCCAGTACAAGATAAGTGGTGTTCCAGTGGTAGATCATAGAGGAAACCTAGAGGGAGTGATTAGTGCGACCGATATTATTCGTGCATATCATGAAGTAAAAGTTCATGCAATAATGCAAAAACAGGATCCGCATTTTACATGAAACTAAAAGTAATAATATACAGGTAAGTCTTTCTTCATCAATTTCAATATCTCGACCAACCCCCAAGGTACAAGATGCAAGAAAA
>JARCRW010000025.1 GCA_029850515.1 Nitrosotalea sp.
CAGAATCAGAGTTGGCAATTAGGATCAATTTTAAATAATTTAATCACGTATTATAAAGTGGACGGAAACGCGGGGTAATAACCCAAGCATGATGTACAAAGGTATGATGTGTGAACACGTTTCCGTCTCTCTTGTTTTAAAAATTAATCGTGTGATGAAGCAAAATTATGATTCACTCCATCCACGGATGAGACGAACAGAAATATTTGTACTTGTTCGGTCTTCAGGCATATGTTTTGATCTGTCATCAAGTTAAATCAAACTAAAGTCAAACTTGTTGTAAACACCAATAGTGTTAATGCCGTATATCACTCACTCATGTCATAACACCAACAGACATCCTGACAGTCCAGATGATATTATGCAGGGATGAATTTATCACGCCATGAACAATTCAGTTTTGACAAGTAAGAATCGCATTATCAGATAATGAGAGTAGAAATTAACATCAAATCTTAAATATCAAATCATGAAGGCTAGTGTATTGACAATCATACCAAAAGCAGGTCTTGTAGCAATCATGTTCTTTACAGTTTCAATTTTATCTGCAACAGCACAAACCCCCATTACTGTAATAACTGACAAGACATCATATTCTGATGGTGATACGATCAAGATATCGGGTAGTGTATCTGATCAGTTAAACATACCAATATCCATAGTCATCAAAGATAGTTCTCAAAATCTAGTATACATTGCCCAGACAAACCCAGATGCCCACAATAATTATTCAGCTCAAGCAGTTGCAGGTGGAAGCCTGTGGAAAACTGCTGGCACTTACGAGATTGATGTCACATATGGAGGTCAGGATAAAACTGCCAAGACTACATTTGAGTTCACAGGAACTCAAACACAGCCCATCTCAAACACCGGAAATCAGACCAATGCAACACAGGCAATTCCAGAATTCGGCTCATTGTCTGTGATAATATTTGCACTATCAATCTTGACCACAATAGCACTATCTACAAAAATAAGACCCATTTTTACAATCTAATTTCACTTTCAAACGCGGTCAGGGCATCAGCATAACAGAATATTTTACAGATTCAGAAATTTTCATTCTTTCAAGAGATTCCACTAAAAGCAGGCAAGAAAGAGAACCCCAGATCAGAAACATTTAGACAAATTTTCTACATCGTAGAGCATTTGTTAGAACGTGTACACCGTAGGATCAGTCAAAAAATAAGTCTCAAGTTTTAAATTATGATCAAGGGCACAGTATGCCAGTATGCAGCGTGATTTGCAATTAACTTTAAGGATGGCGATTAGCTTTTTTGCCCTCACTATAATCTACCTGGCATTTTTGAGTTTCATTACAATTTATTTCGGATTAGGCATTCTCCCAATTGCGATGATTGCCGGACTAATGATCGGTGCACAGTGGTACTTTTCTGACAGAATAGTATTATGGAGCACAGGAACCAAGATCATATCCAAAGAGGAATACCCTACATTGCATCAAATAATAGAAAACTTGACTCAAAAAGCAAACATTCCAAAACCCAGAGTAGGAGTCATGGCCAGCGATGTTCCAAACGCATTTGCAACTGGAAAGGGTCCCAAGAGATCAATAATAGTCGTGAGTACCGGAATACTAAGAATTCTAGACAAGGACGAACTTGAGGGCGTATTATCACATGAAATTACCCACATTAGAAATAGAGATGTTACAATCATCACACTTGCCAGTTTATTTTCCACAATTGCATGGTATTTGATGCAGTCTTCCATGTTTAGCACAATGTGGGGAGGATACGGGTATGGTGGAAGACAACAGGGTGGAAATACATTTGTTGTCATCATAGTTGCAGGGATAGTTTGGTTCCTAAGTTTTTTGACAATCCGGGCAATATCTAGATACAGGGAATTTGCAGCAGACAGAGGCGGTGCTTATCTTACAGGCAAACCAATGAACCTATCCCGTGCGCTAATGAAGATAAGCGGAGAGGTAAAGACTGCTCCCATCCCTCAACTCAAAAAGATGGAAGGCATGAATGCATTTTTCATCATACCTGCAATATCAGGTGAGACTATCGCGCGATTCTTTTCTACACATCCTCCAGTCACAGAACGTGTAAAGCGTTTGATGCGAATTGAGCAAGAACTTCGCAACCAAGATGAGTTTGGAATTAGTTGAAATTACGCTACTCAAGATTCTTGGTCAGGATGCATACTTAGGCCATACTATAAACCACATATGTTTTAATTTTAGTAAGAGGAAGATTTTCAACATTGATAATCATCGATGATAAATTGACACGATTATTTTTATAAGAGAAAATCATTAGGTCATTGTTTATTACAATGCAAAAATCCAAGGTAAAAAAGTTAGAATTGTCAGAAGATCCAGTCACGTTATTTCTTGGCATACCAGGGCCCGGATTGATAGGAACCATGTCCATGACATACATTATCCATACACTAAAGATGGATCTAGTTGGAGAGATAGAAAGTAGCCCTTCGCCAATCATCTTTGTAGACAATGGTCAAATGGTGGGCCCTATCAGAATTTATAAAAAAGACAAGATGTTTGCAATTGTGTCAGACATTCCAATAGATTATGATAATTCCATAGGCTTTACAGAATCTGTCATAGATTTTTCTAAAAAGAACCATGTTGATTTTATCGTGTTCTTATCAGGCATTCAGGTGCAGGAAAGAAATGTATCCAATCTTAAGACATATGGACTTGTCACACATGAGAAACTTGAAAAACTACTTTATGATAACGGGATACCAAAGTTTCTTTCAGGTGTGATAAGTGGTCCCGATGCCATAATTCTTTCACAGTTGAGAAGTTCATCCATACCCACCGTTGCTTTTCATACCGAGTGCAATTACTTTTTTCCTGATCCTGATGCTGCCATGCAAATCATCAAAGTAATTTCACAGATCATAAAGACAAAGATTGATCTGTCAGAATTTGAGAAACAGGTTGACTATTTACGATTACAAAACAGGCAACTCATGGAGGATACACTAAATGTTTTACAAACACAAAAGGAATCATCAACTACTCCCCCCCAAATATACAAGTGATAGTATGAGCGATTTTGGATCATTTATAGAAAAACAGATGAACTCCTTTTTTGAAGACACTGTTTTCAATGATTTCACACACAAAGAATTGGTCCCACTTTCACATATTAATGAAAAACATTCTAGTTGGATCTTAGAGATTGATCTGCCACTGGTGGATAAAAAAAATATCGAAATAACACTATCGGCTGATCATCTTTCCATAAACGCAAAACTGACCAAGACGTTTTGCATTTCAAGGGGAAATGTGGTAACAGAGTTCAACTGTTTGAGAAAGATGATAAAAATTCCAAATGGAATAGACACAAAACAAATTTCTGCAATATTTAAGAATGGCATTTTGAAGATCACAATACCAAAACTAGTACAGGGCAGAAAGATACCCATCAAATAGTTACGATAATTTTCAATTTGTTTTGTGATTACCCAATGTACAAAAGATACAGAGTGTATAGTACTTGTTCCACATATTACGAGTGCACCCACACTTGCAGTCACATTTTCTTAGTTTCAACTATCTTCTCACTTGTTTTGTGTCGGAGGACCCAATATTTGTAAGATTGTATTATTCGGTCTAGCGAAATGGTAACAGGACAACTACCGGATCTTTCAAAAACTTCACAACCCGTTGATAATTCATCACCTCTACGCCTGAAAAGATAGAATTATTTGACGAATGGAACCTGAAGCAATCACCAAAAGTTTCATGCACCATCAAGGTTTTGAAGAATATCTTTTGCTAGATATGACATGTGGAAAGTTAAGATCACCATATGAAATCCAGGTGCTTTTTATCTGTTAGAATAATTCCTTCACTTTGCTTCTGTACGATTCAACAATTTTTCCAAATTCTGCAAAATCATCTGCAGATGGACTTTGTAGCCTCATAGCACATTGAGAAATAAAGACAGATAGTGCATTTCCAACCATCATGTTAAACACCAATTCAGAAAAGTCTCGCACCCCTGGAAACGCCACTCTTAGAAACGGCAAGTATGCCTTGGTCTGATTAATCATCAGATCGAGATTTGTCTCAATTGCTGTCTTGGCATCCGCATGTATTGTCATTAGTTCACCAGGACAATTTGATATGGTTTTGAGGCATAATGATGAGAACATAAAAACACCATTTTCCCATTTACCGTTTTAGCAGTGATCGAGATTCCGTTTAATTCTTTTTTACATACGTGACACGTTAGTGGTTGGACATCAGATCTGATCATCTTTTTTTGATGTTTCATATACAAATCTTGAACTAGGAAATTGTCAACCATGATTATAAGAAAACATTCCAACATTATTAAAGTAATTCAAATTATCAACTCTGGTTATCAGACATAATCAGCATTCAATACAATCATCTGACATATGGTGCTAGACAGACATTGAAAAACACGGGAAGAAAATTTTTTAAATTGCCTTTTCATTCTCTGTGCCAGTTGCAATATCCACTGCACGTGAAAGCTTGTACATGAAAATTTTGCCAATTTTTGTATTATTGCGAATAATGTTCACCACCTCATCTTCGTCTTTCTCCTCTACAATTACAGTTACAATATACTTGTCTGAAAATTCAGGAATGAATGTTTCAGTACCTTTTGCGGCATGTAGTGCAGGCCCAGCTGTTTTACCCCTTCCACGAACTTTCATAATTGTAATTCCACCCACATGTATTTTTTTTAATGCATCACTGATAGCCCTGATATCATTTTGTGGAACAATCGCATCTATACGTATCATGTTAATCATGACAGAATTTGCACTAAATAATATTTTTGCTAAAAGACTCAGATGACTTGTTCGTCTTTTTTAGGAGTTTGAATGTCATATGCTTCTGAAATTGATGTGACGAATATTTTTCCAAATTTAGAGGATTCGCGAATGGCGGCTATTATATCGTTTTTCTTTTCATCTGTCACTATTACCTCCAAGATGAACCGCTCTCCAAATTCAGGAGTGAATACCTCCGTTCCCTTGGATGCATGTATTTCCTTGGCAATTGTTTTTCCCCTGCCCCACCCTTTGTATGCAGTTATTCCACCAACTGAGAGTTTTTTCAGTGCGTCACTAATTGATTTTATTTCATTTTCTGGGAGTACTACTTCAATTTTTAGCAAGATGTAAGGAAATGAAATACCATATTAAAAAATCTTATGGATTTATTTCAGATCCATTACAACCCACAAAAAAACAAATTTTTTTATACTTCATCTTTTGTAAGAAAGAAATCTTGCCAATTGACACAGGTGACACAGCCTGGATGCTCATAGCTTCCAGCCTTGTACTATTGATGATCCCAGCTTTGGGTTTGTTTGAAGCAGGACTATTACGACGAAAGAATACCGTCTCCATTTTCATGCAGATCTTTTTCGGATTAGCAATTCTCAGTGTCATGTGGTTCACATTTGGATTTAGTTTGTCATTTGGGCCAGATACAGGAATGGGTCTCACAGGAAATATGGACTGGACATTCCTCAATAATGTCCCATATGATTCTGGCCTGCATTATGCTCCTACAATTCCAGGAGTTTTATTTGCAAAATTCCAAATGATGTTTGCAGTAATTACACCATTGCTGCTAACCGGCGCGATTGCAGAGAGAATGAAGTTTAGTGCATATGTTATTTTTATCGTAGCATGGAGTGGGCTGATCTATTACCCTCTGGTCCATTGGATTTGGGGAGGTGGATGGCTTGGTCAGATGGGAGTTGTCGATTTTGCAGGAGGTATTGTGATACACACTAGTGCAGGTATGGGAGCACTTGCAGCTGCTCTGGTGCTTGGAAGAAGACTCAACTATGGCCCATCCATCATGATTCCACACAGCATTCCAATAGCAGTTTTAGGTTCATCATTATTATGGCTAGGATGGTTTGGATTTAATGCCGGTAGTGCATTAGCGTCCGGAAGTTTAGCAGGAAACACCATTATCAACACCCATATTGCATCGTCAATTTCTGCATTAATCTGGGTAGGGCTTTCATGGATGCGAACAGGCAAACCAAGTGTGATTGCTGCAATCAACGGAGCAATTGCAGGACTTGCAGGTATTACGCCAGCTTCCGGATACATTAGCGTAGAACATGCCTTTGTCTTGGGAATTGCAATTGGAATAGGATCATATCTTGCAGTCTTGTTCTTCAAAGAACATCTCAAGATAGACGATGCGTTAGATGTAAGCTCAGTACACGGGGTTGCAGGAATAATTGGTTCTTTGGGAATTGGAATATTTGCAAGCACCTTGATCAATCCAAATGGTCCAAATGGACTCTTGTTTGGCCACCCTCAACAGCTACTCATTCAAGCCATGGGCGTTGGAGTTGCAGGAGCAATGGGATTTTTTGGAACATTTGCAATAATGAAGGTAATAGACAAATTAATTGGAGTCAGAGTATCTGCCAAAGTGGAAGAAGCAGGCCTGGACATTGAAGAGCATGCAGAGCGTGCATATTCTGATGAAGACGAGTTTGGCAAAATGTAGACGAAGTCTATTCATCAGAAAACAAGAATGCGTTGTAAAAATTGTCTTTGCTATACAGCAAGTTTTTTTCGTAAAATATCAAGCGTGGTAGCAGGATCCGCCTTGCCTTTTGTCTTTCTCATGACTTTGCCAACCAGATAGTTGATAGTATCCTGGTTTTGTTTTGCTTCTGCCACTGCTTTTTCTTCCTCTTGAAACACTTCATCAATTACTTTCTCGATAGAACTTGCATCACTAACATGGCCCAAGTCAAGACTGGACATGACATCAGCAAGCGATTTTCCAGATCGTATCATCTCGTGCAATGCGAGTTTTCCTGAATTTCTTGTTAGTGTGTTTGCCATTATAGCATCTGCAAGGTCAGAGAGATGTTTTGGCGTAATCTTTAGTTCAATTTTCTTTTCTCTAGTGTCTGCAACACCCATCAGATCAGTTGTAATAATATTTGATACCTCCTTTGCATTTTTTTCGTTATGAGATTTATCGAACAGATCAGAGTAGAATTTATCAGAAGACAAGACATCAGCCACCTGTGCGGGCATGCCATATTTTTTGATGTATCTTTCCCTTCTTGCAACAATGCTTTCAGGCATTTGTGTTTTTATTTGTTCAATAGAATTATTTCCAATTTGAACAATAGGTATGTCTGCCTCTGGCAAGTACCGATAGTCTTGCTCTTCCTCTTTTGATCTAGACGAAACGGTAATTCTTCTTGCCTCATCCCAGTGTCTTGTCTCTGCCAGTACTTGGATTCCTCTTTCAACAAGGCTCTGCTGGCGTGTAATTTCAAAATGAAGTGCTTTCTCAATATCTCTAAAAGAGCCTACATTTTTTATCTCGACTCGGTTTCCATCGCCCTCAGAGATGTTTCCATCTACTCTCATTGCACCCTCAAGGTAAGGATCAGATACCCCAATATTTTCAACCAAATCTGCAAGCACGTTCAAGAACACACGGACTTGTTTTGGTGTCTCAAAGTCAGGCTCTGTCACTATCTCTACAAGTGGCGTACCTGCCCTATTGTAATCAACTAGTGTAATCATTGTCTTCTCCGAAGTACCTTCGTAGACCAGCCTACCCGGATCTTCTTCTAATTGTATTCGTCTTATCCGGATTGTCTTTCCTTCAATCTCAATTTTTCCATCAGAGCCAATACTTGTAGGACCATATGCATTATACTGCGTAATTTGAAAGTTTTTTGGCAAGTCAGGATAAAAGTAGTTTTTTCTAAAGAATCCAATTTTTTCAGGAATTTTACAGCCCAGTGCAAGTGATATCATCGCAGCTTTTTCTACCGCTTTTTTGTTCAACATTGGAAGTGAACCGGGGAGACCTGCGCAAACAGGACAAATGTTAGAATTTGGTTTGGTGTTTCTATATTCTGCCTTGCATGAACAAAATAGCTTGCTTGCAAGTTTTGTAAGTTGACAGTGAATCTCAAGACCTATTTTTGTCATATTGCAATTCCTGGGAGTTTAGTAGTTTCTTGTAATGCATGTGCTGCTTGAAGTAGCTCTTTTTCCTTAAACGAGTTTGCAAATAGCTGGATACCAATTGGCAACCCAGAACGTGACATTGCAAATGGAATGGAAATTGCAGGAATTCCAGACAAGTTTGCAGTGACAGTGTTGATATCGGTAAGGTAGAGTTTTAGTGGGTCATCAATTTTTTCTCCAATCTTAAATGGCAGTATGGGCATGGTAGGAGATATTAGATAGTCCACATTCTTGAATGCCTCATCAAGCTGAGCCTTTATCATGGTCCTGACTTTTTGAGCCTTGAGGTAATACTTGCCGTAATAGCCTGCAGACAAGACAAATGCCCCAAGCAGCATCCTTCTTATCACCTCAGGTCCAAAATTGCTTCGTGCCTTTGAGATAAATGCCTTGAATTCATACCCCTCAATACCAAAATCAAAGCCATATCTCAAATTATCATATCTTGAAAGATTACTGCTCGCTTCTGCAGCAGCTATTGTATAGTATGCAGCCACTGAATGCTCCACTGCATCAATGGACACTGGGACGCATTGCGCACCGAGATCCTGCAATTTGGATATTGCACCATTTGTTGCACACTCTACTTCCTTGTCCACCCCATCTCCAGTCATCTGTGAAATTATTCCAATCTTCTTTCCAGAAATTCCAGATTTCAAGTCCTTGACATAGTCAATACGCGTATTTTTTGCAGTAGTGTTGTCATGGGCGTCATGACCTGATATGATATTTAGTAAAAATGCCACATCCTCTACTGTCTTTGCCATAGGGCCTACCTGTTCTATGCTGTTTGCATATGAGACTAGGCCATACCTACTTATCAAACCATATGTCGGCTTCAATCCAACTACAGAACAAAAACTTGCAGGGCTTCTAACTGAGCCTCCAGTATCTGAACCCAAAGCAGCAAGGCATTCAAGCGCAGCTACTGACGCGCCACTTCCTCCAGATGAGCCCCCTGGAACATATTCAATATTCCATGGATTCCTAGTTGGGCCAAAGTGACTAAATTCAGTTGTAGAACCCATTGCAAACTCGTCGAGATTTACTTTTCCAATTATTATGGCATCTTCTGATTTTAGTTTAGAAATGACGGTTGCGTCATATGGTGCAACAAAACTCTCAAGCATCTTGGAGGCACATGTTGTTTTTAGTCCCGCAGTACAAATGTTATCTTTAATTGATATTGGCATTCCAAAACAGATTCCGATTTTTTCTTTAGATTTTATTTTTTTGTCAATCACCCTTGCTTTGCCAAGCGCATTTTGTGAGTCAACAGTAATGAAAGCGCGTATATTTCCATCCACTTTTTCAATCCTGTCCAGAGTTTTTGCAACAAATTCTTCTACCGATATAGCGCCGTCACTTACCTGAGATGTAAATTCAGTGGCCGAAATTCCTAAATTCATTTAAACCATTTTAGGGGCACGAATGAAGTTATTTTGGTCTTTTTTGAGATGTTCAATTAAAGAATCTTCGTATGGAATGTGAACATCATCTCTTAGATCTTCTGTCGTAATTTGAATTCCTAGCGTCTCATCTGATTGAAATTCTACTTTGTCAAGTCTATCAAAATAATTTAAAATTTGTTCTACCTGTTTGATGTATTTTTCTGGCTCGCTTAGATTAACCTTGACTAAATCTGCCAGATGTTCAATCTCTTTTTTTTCCACCATGTTACTTCATCTACGGTGTAAGTCTATCTACATCACGTGGATAAAAGGTAGCATCCCTGATGT
Source organism: Nitrosotalea sp. (assembly GCA_029850515.1). GTDB lineage: Archaea > Thermoproteota > Nitrososphaeria > Nitrososphaerales > Nitrosopumilaceae > Nitrosotalea. The sequence goes on from JARCRW010000025.1 coordinate 9,759, forward strand.
TTTCAGTCCCTGTTAGTGCCATCATTAGTCTTTCAAGGCCTATTCCACATCCGGCATGAGGGGGAACTCCATAATCAAATACACGCAAGTGATAATCAAACGTGTCAAGCTTAAAGCCTTTGTTTTTCATCCTGTCTTCCAACTCAATTCTTTTTTCAATCCTAGTACTGCCAGAAGACAGTTCAAGATCTCCGAACATCAGATCAAACGATTCAGAAATTTTTTGGTCGTCACTCTTGGCTTTCACATAGAACGGTTTTGGAGCAAGTGGCCAATCCTTGATAAAGTAAAATCCGCTGAGATTTATTTTCTTCAATTGTGAAGGATACAAATCATCTCCCCACTTTGTTGTTGCTCCTGCTTTTTGCATCTTGTCTACCAATTCTGTGTAGGTATACTGTGGAATTTTTTCTGGAATTTCTGGAATTTTGTAATCCATAGTTTTTATGGAATCACAATAATCTTTTACAGTTTTAATTGATTTTTTAATTATATTTTCTACGTGTGCCATGACATCATTATAGTCTGAGAAAGCCTCTTCAATATCTATTGAGATTGCTTCTGAAAGATGTCTATTGGTTCGCGATGCCTCTGCTCTAAATATTGGGGCGATTTCAAAAATTTTCTCAAAGCTTAGCGTCAGCTGTTCCTTGTAAAGCTGAGGGCTTTGTGCAAGAAATGCCTCCTTGTTATAGTAAAAAATTGGAAACAGTGCAGCTCCACCCTCGGTTGCAGTTGCAATCATCTTGGGCGTATTTACTTCAAGAAATTCCTTTTCATACAGGTAATCGCGAATTGATTTTAGAACCAAGCCTCTCATCTTAAAGACATGTTGCAAAATATTTCGGCGAAGATCAATTGCCCTCAATTCTAATCTAGTATCGATATTTGGGACAGTCTTTGTTTGCCATTGGAAAGGTGCAATTTTTTCAACAACTGAAAATATGCGTAATTCACTTGGGGATATCTCTACCCCTCTTGGAGCCTTTGCAGATGGTTTTACCATACCCTTGACTGCGATAGTTGATTGTTCCTTTAGTTTTACCAGACTCTCCTTGATATCCTCTGGACACACACCTGCTTTTGCCGTAATTTGCATCTGTCCTTCTTTGTCATTTAGCAAAATGAATACCAAATTTCCATGATCTCTTACACCTGAAATCCAGCCCATCACGACAACCTCTTTTCCATCCATAGACGGATCAAGTTGGTTAGAGTAGATCGTTCTACGCCAATTACCAAGTTCTGTACCTATCATGATTTCATCAAATGTATTTTGTATAAGAGTGGTTTGTGAACCTAATTTGTATTTGATAGTTGTAAAACATTATTGAATTTTTGTGCCTTTTTGTGCATATTAAATTTATTCATGGTAAAAGGTGACAGTGTGTTTTGCCTCACCCACTTTTATTTAGGAGATACGGGTTTAAGATATCACCAATAAAGCGATATATCACAATATGAAATAAATCATGAATTGAATTACTTGTCTGCTATCAGTTTTGGTACAATTTCATTATGTATTGTAATATTTGGAATTTCTACTCAAGCATTTGGACAGGCCACTTCTGAGGTTGACATCCAAGCAGGATCAGGGTCTAGTGTAAGTTCTGCATGCGTCAGTACACATGACTGTTTTTCTCCAAACCTACTAGATGCTCCAGTTGGAACAACAGTAACTTGGAAGAACGCTGATTTTACAACTCATACCGTAACAAGTGTAAACAATCTATGTAACGGACCACATGTAACAATTCAGGTGGCTACAGATACACGACAGGTGGATCCTATCGTAATGGTACGCACCTCACTTACTGATACAACGTATGCAAAGCTTGCACAAATTCAACCATATGCAGAAGAAAACACCAATGCAGACGTGAGACGACTGGTTTATGAAGCATATGTATCACCTGTGACAAAATCATTTGAAGTCATAGTATTGGAAGGAATTGGTCACAGCACATTCTCAGTAGAAAAAACAGTACAGGTAGAGGGCTGCAGTGTTGGTTCGTTATTTGACAGCGGAATCATCCAGCCTGGAAAGACATTTGAATTTACATTTTCAGACGCAGGAACTTACAACTATTTTTGTACCATACACCCTTGGATGACAGGACAGGTAATCATAGGCAATTCACAGGCATATTCCAATTCTACACAACATCCAGTTGTAGACATGTCACAAGGTACTACAATTCCAGAATTTGGTCCTGTGACAGCGATTGTCTTGGCGGTTTCAATGATTGCAATCCTATTTGCTATAAAACTAGTAAACAAGGCTAGTTTTAATCTCCGGTAATAGTAAACACTGTCTCAAACTGTTTCTGCCAACATGGCAAACGAATTGTACATGCACATACTTGAGAAATACAAAAGATTGGTTGTAAATTTCATAAGAGTCATATTTTCAGAAGAACATAACAAAAAGATACCGAACATGACTGATCTATATCGAGTATTACCAGAAGAGATGGATATTCTTGTTACAGGACTTGGTCAACCACGATACAGAGCAGAACAGTTGCTTCAAGCGCTATATCGTGAATCTCCGAAAAAAATGTCAGATTTACATCAAATTCCATCTTCTATGCGAGATGCACTTGTCAAAGCTGGATACACAGTAGGTTCTGAAAATGAAGTCCATCGAGTTGTCAGCGAAGATGGCCACACCACAAAGATACTGCTCAAATTTGATGAGAAGACACTCATTGAAACAGTTCTCATGCAATACAGTCCATCACAAGACAAAACCCATCCAAGGTCAACAGTCTGTGTCTCAACCCAAGTTGGTTGTCCAATGGGTTGCGTGTTTTGTGCAACAGGTCAAATGGGTTTTGAAAAAAATCTAAAAGCTGAAGAGATTGTTTCTCAAGTACTCCATTTTGCACATATCCTCAACCAAAGGGGGGAACATGTTACCAATCTAGTGTTCATGGGAATGGGAGAGCCACTTGCAAATTATGATGAAACTATCAGAGCTGTTAGATTGCTGACACATCCTCGTGCCTTTGGTCTAGGACAACGAAGTATTACAATTTCCACGGTTGGCATAATACCTGGAATAGACCGTCTTGCAGATGAAGATCTTCAAGTCAAACTTGCAATTTCACTTCATGCTCCAAATGATGAATTACGTAAAAAACTTGTACCTACTGCAGGACCTCATTCAGTCGGAGATTTGATTGCAGCTGCAAAACGTTATTTCAAAAAAACTGGACGACGCGTCACTTTTGAATATGCGTTAATTGATGGCATTAATGACTCTACCAAAATAGCATCAGAACTTGCATACATCTTGAAAGGCAATGGCGCACATGTAAATCTCATCCCTATGAATCCAACGGCTGGAGAATTCCAACGCCCAGATAGAAAAAGAGTATTAGCGTTCCAACAAGTGCTTCGCAATGGAGATGTAAATTGCACAGTACGAGTTGAAAAGGGGACAGAGATCTCGGCAGCCTGCGGTCAGCTACGAACAGACATGATGAAAAAGATCCTGTAGTAACCAAGCATGTAAAAATAATCTGCAAACATCTAAATAAAAAAGAATACAATTTACTCACATGACACTCTCAAGCCGTGAAAAAACAATAGTAATCACATCACACTTGATCTCACTTTATTCGGAAATGATTGAGGAGGGAAAAATTCCCCAGAATCAGTCAGTCATAGACTTTTTGATGAAAAACATTCCCCAAGAATTCAAGTCAGAATTTTCCATAGATTTGATCGATGATGTTTTTACTTTTATCTCAAGTAGACCAATGGAACTTTCATAAACCCCAAAAATAAATGAAATATAATGAATTCCATTGCTACCCTTGGCTCTCATTGTGCTCTTCAGGTGCTCAAGGGGGCAAAAGACGAAGGCTTTAAGACAATATTAATTTGTGAAAAAAAACGTGAAAAACTTTACCGAAGATTTCAGTTCATAGACGAGTTCATACTTGTAGATTCTTTCAGGGAGGTATTGGACCAGAAATGCTCCGTAATGCTCAAAGAAAATAATGCTGTGATCATACCTCATGGTACACTAATAGCCCAGATGAGTTCATCTGAAATAGAGTCCATCAATACACCAATCTTTGGAAACAAGTGGATTCTCAGATGGGAGTCTGACAGAAACATGAAAGAAAAACTCATGATAGAATCAGGACTAAAGATTCCAAGATCTTTGCACGGTCCAAAAGACATCAACGGGTTAACAATTGCAAAAAGACATGGTGCAGCAGGCGGCAAGGGATACTTTCTTGCAACAAATGAAGAAGATTACATAAAAAAACGAGACAAGCTTGTAAGAGAAGGCATAATCAAGGGAGACCAAGACTTGTACTTGCAAGAATATGCATTGGGGGTTTCTGCATATTTACAATATTTCTACTCTGAACTAAAAGAAGAGTTGGAATTTTTTGGAGTCGATAGAAGATACGAGTCAGATATAGACGGTTTAGGAAGAATTCCGGCACAGGAGCAAATTGATATTGATTTGATTCCATCATTTAACGTAGTAGGCAACAGCCCCCTGGTACTACGTGAATCGTTGCTTGACGATGTTTATTCCATGGGAGAAAGATTTATTGAAGCGGCAAAGAGGCTTGTCGCCCCAGGCATGTCAGGACCTTTTTGTCTTGAAGGAGTATATGATGCAGATGGTAAATTCACTACATTTGAGTTCTCAGCAAGAATAGTGGCTGGAACAAATCTCTATGTAGATGGTTCTCCATATTCATCATTAATTTATGATGAGCCGATGAGCATGGGAAGAAGAATAGCTCGTGAAATAAAAAATGCCGCAGGCAAGAACAATTTGTCAAAGATAGTTACATGATGGTGCAGTAACAAAATATGATATTGTGAAGTCTACGCTCCACCAAGTGTCACAATGAGATCAGTTATGAAACCTGCACATAAACCAACAAAGATCCCTACCATCAACACATTGTTTGTGGTTTGCCTTCGTCCGGAATTATACATCAACATGGACACATAGATAAGTGCGCCTCCCGCCATCGATAAGAACAGAATGTATGCAACATCAGACACCCACAAACTGCCAAGCATTGTACCAACAAATGTAGGGCCTCCACCAACCAATCCCACTTTGGCCAAGAATTTTGCATTAGGTTTTTTCAATATTCCAGTGAGCGGGCCTGCAATACCAAATCCTTCAGTGGTATTATGTGCCCCAAATCCTATTATCAATATGATTGCAAGACCTATTTCTCCTGCTACATAGGATTGTCCAATTGCCAAACCTTCACTAAAGTTATGTGCGCCAATCCCTACTGCAATCATCATTGCAAGCTTGTATGCATTTGCTTCATGAAATAATCTACGAAGGTGATCATCACCTTCCTTTATGTTGTCAAGCGACAATATCTGCGGAAAACTTTTTGTCATGAATTTGGTCTCATAAAATACCAATCCCAGCAGACCTATCGCTATACCTCCAAATAGTGCCGCAAGATCAATCACCGCATTTTCAATCGAACCTTTTCCAGAAGCTGCGTGGGTCGCAGCTGCTGATGCAGTGTCCCATCCATGGCTAAAGACATCTATTATTAGAAATACCAAGATTCCAAGTGCAAACGCGTTAAGGAATCCTTTCCTTTTATGACTAAGATTCTGCAATGCTGCAACAGGAAGCCCAAGAAATATCGTAAAACCTGCTATTGCTCCAAGCAACAAGAGTTGCCAATAATCAATCATTGATTCAGTTAGGACCAGCTAACTTTATTTAAATTACAGACTTGTTCCAAGTTTTTAGAACAACTCGCGTCGTTTAAATAGTTAGGCTTGCCTAATTCAAAAAATATTGAAAAAGAAAGTATCATTATCTCAACTCAAAAAATATGATGTAAACCAAAAAATTCTTGAAGCATTGGCTGATGCACAGTCAAGATCAATATTGTTTTCAATCATCAAGGAGGGAATGACGGCCTTGGAATTATCAGAAAAATACAGAATTCCACTCAGCTCAGTTTACAAAAAGATTTCAGATTTGGAAGAGTTGACACTTGTAAAAGTAGACAGGTGGTCATTGTCAGAGAGTGGAAAAAAATTCAAGGTGTACAAGAGCAGAATAAGTAGAGCCGAGATAAGCATAAGAAAACCAGAACCGACTATAACACTGAGTCCCAATTAAGACTCGGTCAAATAGTTAATATTCAAAGAAAATCCATTGAAAAAAAGTGAAAAGGTACTATTTCGTTGTCATTCCAATAATAATTACCATAGCTGCGGTATACTACATGGTAACTCCTCATGAAAACAAGTCTAACGAATTAACTCCACAAATGATCATGCAAAACGGCTCACCAATACTTGGAGATCCCAATGCAAAGGTAACCATAGTGGAATTTGGAGATTACCAGTGTACATACTGTCACCTGTTTCATGAAAATACAAAAGCCGCATTATTGCAACAATATGTTGACACTGGCAAGGTCAATTTTGTTTTCAAAGACTTTCCACTCAACGGACCTGATTCAGTCTTGGCAGCAGAAGCCGCATACTGTGCAGGAGACCAAGACAAGTATTGGCAGTATCACGACGAGTTGTATAACAACTGGGCTGGAGAGAAGACAGGGTGGGTGAACCAAAAGTCATTGGACATGTTTGCCACAACAGTTGGTCTAGATTTAGGCAAGTTTGATAAATGCATATCAAGTAATACATATGAGCAAAAAGTGTTAGACAATCAAAAATTTGGTGAAAATATCGGCATAGATGGTACTCCATCATTTATCATATTCAGCGGCAAACAAATTACAAAGATAGTCGGTGCACAGCCACTATCACAATTCCAGCAAATCATAGATAAATTTCAAAATAGCTAAAGGTAGTTGAACAATGGTCAAGCCCAAGATAGAAAAACAAGATTCTGTAAAATTATACAAATTACGAAAGATGTTGGAAGACTTGTCAGATCATTCAGGACGAGGAACAGAATTAATCTCGCTTTATGTTCCTCCGAAAAAGGCACTGCATGAAGTCATAAACAATCTTCGGGAAGAGCAGGGAACTGCAGACAACATCAAGTCTGATCTTACAAGAACCCATGTGGTAGATGCGCTATCAAGAGTAATTCAGAGGCTGAAGCTGTACAAGACATCTCCTGAAAAGGGACTCGTCATGTTTTGCGGTGCACTTCCACCACCAGGGGGCGGACCAATCGGAAGTGAAGTGATAAAGTTGTTTGAGATTGAGCCTCCAAAGGAATTACAGACATTTCTTTACAGATGTGATGATCATTTTCACGTAGATATCCTCAAGGACATGCTAAAAGACGACAACATGATTGGTTTTTTGGCAATTGATGCAAAAGATGCAGGATGGGGATTGTTGCGCGGTGACAAATTAGATGTATTATCAGAGACGTCATCAGGAGTAGCAGGAAAGCACAGACAAGGAGGCCAATCTGCAAGAAGATTTGAAAGACTACGAGAGATGGAGCTCAATGAATATTATAACAGAGTTGCGCATACAACGCGAGAATATTTCATAGACATTTATCCCGTAAAAGGTCTTATAGTTTCAGGTCCGGGACCAACAAAAGAGAACTTTATCAAAGAAAACTATCTAGAATATAGACTTCAGAACAATATCCTTGCAACACTTGATTGTTCCTATGCTGGTTCAGAAGGGGTACGTGAAGCATTTGCCAAAGCACAAGATGTGCTTACAGATTATAGAATGGTAGAAGAAAAGAAACTTGTAGACAAGTTGTTCAATGACATACATTTTTCAAGAGGCCTTGCAACCTACGGCCTCAATGAAATTATTGATTTAGTAAAAAGAAATGTGGTATCCACAATATTGATTACAGATGATACTAATTTAAGAAAAATCGATATCACCTGTAGGAGATGCCAACATGTACAAAGCGAGATACTAGACCGCCCAAAAGTGATTCCAAGACTACAAGAACTACTAAGCCAACCATGCCCTAGCTGCAAAAGCATGGACCTAGAATCAACCGAGCGAGACATTGTAGATTATCTGGATTTGATTGCAGGTCAGACAGGTGCAAAGGTCGAAGTCATCACAGGTGCAACAGAATATGGTGCAATGCTTTCAAGCATAGGCAAAGTTGGCGCATTTTTAAGATACAATCCAAACCAGTGATTTGTCAAAACATAGCTCTAAATAATTTAAAACTCCATTCAAAATTATGGAACATGTAACTCCAGAAGAATTTGATTCCAAGATCCTTGGAAGCAAGAAGGTGGTTGTTCTTTTCTATGCAACATGGTGTCCATACTGTAGCAATTTTAAACCAACATTCGAGTCTGCAAAGATTGAGACTGCAAACAAGGCAGGTTCAATTATTGATGAAGACGAGAATCCACTCTGGGATAGATTCAACATCCAAGCAGTACCCACAATGATTGTATTTCAAGATGGAAAGATAATTTCACGAAGAGATGCAAGAAAGCACGTTGGTCTGACAAAATCAGACATGGATTCCATCGTCACAGAACTAGCATGATTTTATATTATTTCTAATCTTTTTTGCCAACTCGCCAAGATCATTGTCATTGGTAATCATTCTTTTTGCCCAAGAGTTTCCCATCTGACCATATCGTGGAATAATGTGTACGTGTACGTGTGGAATTATTTGATTTGCAGACCTTCCATTGTTTTGACCAATGTTAAATCCATCCGCACCTGTCACGGCAATTATTCCACGTGCTATAATTGGAATATTGGAAAATAATCTGCCAACGTCATCACTTGTCATGTCTGTGACCTTTTCATGATGTGCCTTTGGCATCACTAATGAGTGACCTTTTTGTATAGGATACTTGTCCATGATTGCAATATGTGTTTCATCTTCAAATATCACATAAGCATCTTGTTTTCTATTTATGATGTCGCAGAAAAGACAGTCCATGTCTTTTCCTGATACATATTTTATTTATACTCACCTTCAAGATCACATTTGGTCATCTCAGATACTGTTATTTAGGGTAAAATTTTGACTTGGATCGTCAAATGGGAAAAAAAGATAGAGAAGAGCGAGTTCAGGAACGAGAGACTTTTTACCAAAAACGACAAAAGACCCAATTTAAGAACAAGGCAATAGCCTTTGGCATACTAGCAGGAATTGTGGCAGTCCTTGGAATTTCAAGTTACAATTTTTACGTGTTATCATCAACTGTGACACCAAATGGAGAGCCACCTGGCGCAGGCCCATTGGGCAAGTATCACATCCATGCCGGAATTTTGACAATGATTTACGGTCAACAGTTTGATTATTCATCTACAGCTTACCAGATAAAAAGTCCGTACATCAGTTTCCAAAAAGGAAATGGTGAAACAATCCACATGATGGCAACCAATGTAACAATGGGATTCCTATTTGACTCTCTACACATTGGATTAGATGACAAGTGTTTCACATTCCCTGACAAGCGAGCATTTTGTACAAATGCCAATTATACATTAAAGTTCTACGTCAATCACCACGAAGTTCCAGATCTGAGAAATTATGTATTCAAGGATCAAGACAGGCTATTGATATCATATGGTAATGAGAACGATACACAAATCAATGCCCAGCTAGCGCGACTAGATGGATTCCAGTTAATCACTTAAGGCTCAGAGAGTTCATCTTTTAGTGCTCTGAATTCATCCACAGTGATTTCTCCTTTTGCTAGTCTGTTTTTGAGAATCATCATGGCATAGTCACCATCTTTTTGATCAGATGTGACATCAGGTGGTACAACAATGTCTTTCTTTTCCACGACAGCATCACCCAATGGTTTTCGTTTCCTTCTAAGATATAGTATGTAGACAACTATGCCGACACCCACAAGAGAAATTACAGGATATACTACAAGGTGGATATCAAAATTCATACTGCTTTGCGTGGGGTTATTTCCTGATACGTTTGCAGATTTTTGTACCCCCAGACTTGAAGATGCATCGTTTACAGCCATCGTTTCATTTAGATGAATAACTTGAACACTGCCAGATGGATTTGTCGAGCCAGGGTTACCACCGTGAAGTAATTCTTGTAATCTTTGTGCGTCCGCTAATCTTTGTTGGAGTAGTTCAGCAAGAGAAGGAGTAGAAGATTGGTTAGTTGTAGTGTTTGTAGTACCTTGAGTTGCAGTTTGACCAGGAGTCTGCAAAGTAACAGCAGATATAACATTAGATGGAATGCTTGCACCAGCTTGGTTTACAGCGTATACTCTGTACACGTATGAAGTGTTTGGAGTAAGACCAACATCTGCAAATGTCGTAGAGGAAATCGGTATAACCGATGTAGACCAAGTGGAACCTCCATCGGTAGAACGCCCAATTTCATACCCAAGGGATTGCGTGCCTCCAGTATTTGCAGGAGCAGTCCAACTGAGATCAATTTCTGTCGAGGAGACAACTGATGCTGTCAAAGATGTAGGCGGAGAAGGAATTATGGGCGAGCCATCTGGTGAGAATACAAAAACTACAGTTTGCCCATTTTCCTTGTTTGCAATAAAGGCAGTTGCGTTGTATGTTCCCTTGAGTAAGAATTTTTGCTGGTTAGTAGATGCACTAGTATCGACAGATATCTGAAATTGATGATTATTGTCTGCATTCCCTGATGCAAGTAAAATAAACTTGCCAGTTGGATCAAAGACTAGTATAGTCACGTTAGGAGGATCTGTATTCAATATCGTGCCAGAAAAGTAAATTGTGCTACCTCCTTTGTAAAATGAGGCATTTGTTTTAAGCGAAGTCACTTCGGCATAAGCAGGAATTAGTGTAATAGATATGGCAGATACAGATAACAGCACTGCAAGATATAATCCATTTTTACCCATATCAGGAATCTAATATTCTAATTATTAAAAACTCAGTAGAATTCACACTTGTCAACTCTTGAGTTCAATTTATTCATAAAAAATGGAAATTGCGCTCATATGATTGATCGTTTTTTCAAGCAATATCATACAGATTAACAAAATCTAGAGTGTGATCTCATTTATGATATTATCTAGTATGTATAAAATAGGGCACAAAACATAGGGATGATTATGGAAATATCTAGTAGAAACGTAGTTGATGGTCCTTCCAGGGCACCTCATAGAGCCATGTACAAGGCAATGGGTTTAGACGACAATGATTTAGGAAAATCATTCATTGGTGTATCCCACAGCGGAAATGAAGCGACCCCATGCAACATCCATCTTGGAAGGTTGGCAACTCATGCAAAGGCAGGAGTAGAAGCTGCGGGAGGTACGCCCAGAGAGTTTTCTACAATTGCAGTAAGTGATGGCATTGCAATGGGTCATGAAGGTATGAAGTCATCTCTTGTTAGCAGGGAAATTATTGCAGATTCAATTGAATTGATGGTTAGAGCACACCAGTATGACGGACTGGTTGGAATTGCAGGTTGTGATAAAAGCCTTCCAGGTACAATGATGGGGATGGCTCGTCTTAACCTACCGTCAGTCTTTGTATACGGTGGTACAATCATGCCAGGAGTTTTCGAAGGAAAACAGGTTACAGTCCAGGATGTTTATGAGGCAGTAGGAGCATATGATGCAGGAAATCTAACATTAGAAGCTTTGAAAAATTTAGAAAATGTTGCATGTCCAAATTCAGGCTCGTGTGGGGGAATGTATACCGCAAACACGATGGCCTCAATTAGTGAAGCAATTGGAATAGCTCTTCCAGGAAATGCATCCCCACCAGCAGAAGATCCAAGAAGAGAAAAAATGGTATACGAAAGTGGCAAGGCTGTAATGAATTTACTTGAAGCAGGAATTAGACCAAAAGATATTTTGACATTCGAAGCATTTGAAAATGCCATTGTGGTGGCCAATGCCATAGGTGGGTCTACAAATGCAGTATTGCACTTGCTTGCATTATCTCGTGAGATAGGTGTAAAACTTACACTTGATGATTTTGAAAGAATTAGAAGAAAGACACCACACATTGCAGATATGAGGCCTGGAGGAACGTATGTCATGCTTGATCTTGACAAGATAGGCGGAATTCCATTGCTAATGAAAAGTTTACAGAAGAAAAATCTCATTCATGAGAATGCCATCACGGTAACAGGTAAAACAATCAAACAGAATCTTGATTCAATGCAGATACCATTTGATGCAAGCCAAAAGGTGTTAAAATCAATTGAATTACCAATTCATGAGGTTGGAACTCTTACAATACTCAGAGGTTCACTTGCTCCAGATGGCGCAGTAGTAAAAGTTGCAGGTGTTCACACAAAAGAATTCAGAGGCAAGGCCAAAGTGTTTGATAGGGAAGAGGATGCATTTGACGCAATATCCAAACGACAGATAAAGGAACAAGACGTTGTCATAATAAGATATGAAGGTCCAAAAGGAGGACCCGGAATGCGAGAGATGTTAGGAGTCACGGCTGCACTAGTTGGACAAAATTTGGGTGAAAAAGTTGCATTAATAACAGATGGAAGGTTTTCAGGTGCAACAAGAGGATTCATGATAGGTCATGTTGCTCCAGAGGCAGCAGTGGGAGGAAATATCGCACTTGTAAGAGAGGGCGATGAAATTGTCATCAACCTTGAGAAAAATACCATAGACCTGATTGTACCAGAAGATGAACTTGTACAAAGAAGAAAAGAATGGAAGCCAAGAAAACCAAATTATGAAACTGGTGCTCTTGCAAAATTTGCATCACTAGTATCCTCTGCAGCAGAGGGTGCAATAACAAGACCAATCTGGTAAAATTGCAGATTTCAAAAAATCATTCTTGAGGAATATGATATTGGCAAAAAAGCCTCAGGTTCGGACCTATTCTCTTTGCAGTAACAGACATTCCGTCATCTAGGCCCTTTTGACAAACAGTACACACAGCTTCTATCACAGTTGTGTGAACCATCGATTTTTTTCGTACAAAATACAGATCCTGGAACAATAATGATTTGCTACTGTCAAAATCCGGAATTAAGATCTGAGACATAGATCATTATACTCCCCGATTGCATATAAAGGTACCGTACTATACCGTAATATGCACAATCTCGTGTGCGGCTTAATTTTAAATAGAGACACGGGATGAACCTGTTCATGGGTGGCCACATTTGGGCATTCAAGCCTTAAGATAATACCCCTAGACTATACTGGCTCCCAATTTGATCTATACAACAAGATATCACGTGAATTTGAACATTCTTTCTTCTTTGAATCCCTCACAGGACCAGAAGAGTTGGCAGAGACATCACTGATTGGTTTTGACCCATCAGTGATAATCAAGGGATATTTTGACAAAGTTGTACTTCATTACAAAAGAGGAGGCTCGATGACCATTCATACAAGTGATCCCTTGTCCGAGATCAAGAAGCTGGTATACCAGGTACCGGATCAGAAATACAGGTACGTGGGAGGCGCAGTCGGAATTATAAACTATGACGCAATTAGATTATGGGAAAACATTCCAGATTCCCATAAGGATTCAGACGAACCACTGATGGAGTTCGGAATCTATACAGATGGCATACTTTACGACAACAAAGAAAAAAGATCATTTTATTTCTATTATGATAAAAATAGAATTGATAAAATATCATACACTAGCATAGACTGTGACAAGTTTTCTGTTTCAGAAATTTCTGAAAATTTGAACCAGGACAAGTTTACAGAAATGATAACGCAGGCAAAAAAATACATTCAGGCTGGAGACATTTTTCAAGTAGTGCTTTCAAGAAAATTTAATTTTGATGCAGATGGAGATTATCTCAAAGTATACAAGGTTCTGCGCCAGATAAATCCATCACCATATCTGTACCACATGAAACTAGGAAAGAGAACCATAATTGGTTCCAGTCCAGAAATGTTATTGCGTATTACAGGAAACCAAGTTGAGACATTCCCCATTGCAGGTACAAGACCAATTACAAGCGATGAGAAAAAAAACGAAGAGCTAAAAAATGAAATGTTGCACGATGAAAAAGAGCTTGCAGAACATACCATGCTAGTAGACCTTGGCAGAAACGACATTGGCAGAGTGTGCAGATACGGTTCCGTGCATGTCAAAGAATTGATGGCTGTAAAAAAATTCAGCCACGTACAACATATTGTGACTCATGTAGTTGGAACTTTGGATAAAAAATATGACATGTATGACGCCATGAAGGCAGTATTTCCTGCAGGAACAGTCTCTGGTGCACCAAAGATACGAGCAATGGAGATAATTGATGAGCTCGAACCTGATGCAAGAGGACCTTATGCAGGAGCAGTTGGATATTTTTCATTTAACGGTTGCTGCGACTTTGCAATTGGGATAAGAAGCATCTTCATGAATGGTTCAAGGGGTTTCATACAGGCAGGAGCAGGCATAGTGACAGACTCGGTAGCACAAAATGAATGGATGGAGACAGAGCACAAGGCAAATGCAATGATAACGGCCCTAAAGGAGGCAACAAGATGAAATTCCTGATAATTGACAATTATGATTCATTTGTGTACAACATTGCCCAGTTACTAGGCGAACTAAACGTAGAGTCTGATGTCATCAGAAATGACAAGATAACAATCGAGGACATCAAGAAAGGAAACTATGATGCAATAATAATTTCCCCAGGACCTGGAACACCAGAAGATGAGAAATATTTTGGGATATGCACCAAAGTAATAAAGGAACTGGGACCCACAAAACCAATACTCGGGGTATGTCTTGGTCATCAGGGAATCATACATGCATTCGGTGGCAAAGTCGTCAATGCGGGAAATGTAAGACATGGAAAGACAAGCCCCGTGGAGCACACCAAGTCTCCACTCTTTGAGGGAGTGCAAAATCCATTTCGAGCAACTCGATACCATTCACTCGTAGGAGACAAGACAGTAATTCCAGATGACCTTCAGGTAACTGCCATTGCACAAGATGACAAGGAGATAATGGCAATAAGCCACAAAAGATATCTAATAGAGGGAGTCCAGTTCCATCCCGAATCAATAATGACTGATGAGGGCAAGAAGATTCTAAGTAACTTTATAAAATTGGTGCAAAAATGATCACAGAATATATCACCAAAATGTCTTTGAACAAAAACCTCAGCCATGATGAAATGTCTCAAATCATGGATGACATACTGGCTGGAAAAGTTTCTGTTGACGAGACTACAAGTTTTCTTGAGGCACTAACAGAAAAGGGGGAGACTGATCAAGAACTTGTTGCAATGCTTGACAAGATGCAGCAAAATGCAATACACATACACCCAAAGATAAATCAAAATATCATAGATGTCTGCGGAACGGGCGGAGACAGGACGCACACATTCAATATTTCAACGACTGCGTCATTTGTCATTGCTGCATCAGGAATAGTAGTTGCAAAACATGGAAACAGGTCAGTCTCTGGCATAAGTGGAAGTGCGGACATTTTCGAATATTTTGGATATGACCTCAACATGAAACCACACCAAGTTCAAGAAATAATTGAAAGATTTGGAATTGGTTTCATGTTTGCCCCTCAGTTCCACCCCGCCATGAGAAACGTTGCAGATGCAAGAAAACGCCTTGACAGGAGAACTGCGTTTAATTTGCTTGGTCCCTTGTGCAATCCAGCACAGGTAAAGCACCAGCTTGTGGGAGTATATTCAAAAGAATACCTCGGTCGTGTCATATCCCTTTTAGAGTCAAGAGGGTCTGTAAGCGTGATGACGGTAATCTCAGAAGATGGTCTTGATGAATTATCTACAACATCCAAAAATTACATTTATCAACTAAACAAGGGCGAGGTCACAAGTTCTGTACTGGACCCTATAGAACTTGGTTTGAGTAGGGCAAAACTTTCGGATTTCCAGATTTCAACAAAAGAGGATGCAATAAACGCCTTTGTTACAGTCCTAGATGGAACTGCCAAGAAAACAATGATTGAGATAACCGCACTCAATGCTGCAGCAGGATTGATTGTTGGGGGATTCTCAGAGAAATTCGATGATGCCCTGCAAGTTTCGCTCCAATCAATTAAAAATGGCAATGCATACAACCTCTTCAAAGACTTTGTAAAACATTGTGGAGATGTTACAAAGTTGGAGGCTTTTGAGAAAAAATGAAAGACATGCTAGAAAAACTTGCCAAGAACTCACAAAAGGCAATAAGTGATGGAGTATACGAAATCAACTACAAGACCCCCAAGTCAAAACAAAATCTAGTAAATCAAATCAAAAACAACAAGCATGCTTCATTGATTACCGAAGTAAAATTTTCATCTCCATCACTTGGCAACATACGAGATGTATCAGATCCAGTCTTTATTGCAAACCAAATGGTCGAGGGCGGTGCAGTCGGATTATCAGTTTTGACACAGCCATACTTGTTTAATGGCTCACCAGATTATTTTACAAAGATTAGAAAAAAAATCAAGGTTCCACTACTTATGAAAGACATCGTGGTTGACAAGATGCAAATCGATGCTGCCGAAAAACTAGGTGCGGACGTTGTTCTTTTGATACAAGCAATATTTGACAAGAAATTTGCAAAAGATATTGATGACTTTGTATCATATGCGCACAAAAAGAACCTGCTGGTATTACTTGAGTCCCATACAAAAAAAGAATTTATCGAGTCTACAGAAACACATGCGGACATACTTGGCATAAACAATCGTAACTTGGACACTCTTGAGATTGACCTCGACACCACCAAATCAATACTAAAGGACAGAGATGAGAAAAGAATTGTGATATCAGAGAGCGGAGTAGAGTCTCCAAAAGACATCAAGTTTCTTGACAAATGTGGTGCAGATGCTTTCTTGGTAGGCAGTAGCATAATGAGGAGTAAAGATATCAAGGGACTAGTGTCAGAGTTGGTGTCAGCAATATGAAACTCAAATATCCCAAGAATGGCAAATTTGGAGAGTTTGGAGGAAGATACATTCCTGAAACCCTAGTTCCCGCAGTAGAAGAACTAGAGCAAGCATACATAAAATACAAAGATGATGTGGAATTTAAGAAAGAATTACAATATTACCTAACCCAGTATGCAGGAAGACCCACACCCCTGTACTTGGCTAAGAATTTAACAAAATTTGCTGGCGGTGCAAAGATCTATCTCAAGAGAGAAGATTTACTGCACGGAGGAGCTCACAAGATAAACAATACTCTAGGCCAGGGCCTTCTTGCAAAGAGGATGAAAAAAAAGAGGATCATTGCAGAAACAGGCGCCGGACAACACGGAGTTGCAACTGCCATGGCATGCGCTGTACTTGGAATGAATGGTGAGGTATACATGGGTTACAAAGACACCCAGAGGCAAAAACTGAATGTCTTTAGAATGAACTTACTTGGCTCAAAGGTACATCCAGTCAAAGAAGGAACCCAGACATTGAAGGATGCTATCAATGAGGCCATACGAGATTGGATTACAAATGTAAAATCAACATACTATCTTTTAGGATCTGCAGTAGGCCCACATCCATACCCAGTGATGGTCAGAGACTTCCAGTCGGTCATAGGAAATGAAATTCTTGCCCAGATGAAAAAACTTGAAAAAAAATCTCCAGACTCTGTAGTGGCATGTGTTGGTGGAGGATCTAATGCAATTGGAACATTTTATCCACTAATTGATGAAGACATCAAGATGTTCGGTGTAGAAGCTGGTGGAGAAGGGATCAAAAGTGGTCACCACTCTGCAACTTTAGTAGGCGGATCAAAAGGAATTCTTCATGGTATGCTGACATATCTTTTACAAGACGACGAGGGACAAATCAGTGAGACACATAGCATATCTGCAGGATTGGACTATCCCGGAGTAGGTCCAGAGCACTCGTATCTAAAAGATGCAAAGAGGGTCAAGTATGATGCGGTAAATGACAAGGAGGCAGTAGAGGCATTCCTCTTGCTCTCAAAACATGAAGGAATCATACCAGCATTAGAATCGGCGCATGCGATTGCATATGCTGTGAAAATTGCAAGGAACATGCCAAAAAGTGAAAGCATTGTTGTAACATTATCAGGCAGAGGAGACAAGGACGTTGAAGAAGTTGGGAGATATTTGAGTAAAAATGTCAAGAATAAAAAGTAAATTTCAGGACCTCAGGTCAAAGCACCAAAAAGCCCTGATAGCATATGTCATGGCAGGATTTCCAAGTGAAAGAGACACTATTTCGGCAATCAGAGGGTTTGTAAAAGGCGGTGCAGACATCATAGAACTTGGAATGCCGTTTTCAGACCCCTTGGCAGATGGACCAGTAATCCAGCATGCAGGTTTTCAGGCATTACAAAAAGGCATGAATCTTGACCGATTTCTTTTACTAGTAAAGAAGATTCGTATGGAGACTGACCTTCCGCTAATTTTGATGACATATACAAACATCCTATACAGACAGGGTTATGACAAGTTCATATATACGGTAAAAAAGGCAGGGATTGACGGATTGATACTACCTGACATGTCAATCGATGAATCCAAAGATTTTCTGCAAGCAGCCAAGAAAAATAATATGGATGTCATATTTTTAATCTCTCCAAATACCACTCCAGACAGGATCAAAAAAATTTCAGATTCTTCATCAGGTTTTCTATATCTGGTATCAATGTTTGGAACCACTGGAGGCCAGCAACAATTCCAAAACTATACAACATACGCCATTAAAAGTACCAAAAAGATACTAGGTGGAAAAATTCCATTAGGAGTTGGATTTGGTGTCAGCAACCCAGATCAGGCAAAATTCATAATAAAATCTGGGGCGGATGCAATAATTGTGGGAAGTGCATTTCTAAGATTGATGGAAAATACACCTTCAGAAAAGATCGAAAGTAAAATTGGACATTTTACATCCAGTCTAAAGAAAGCCACAATCACAGAATAAGAAATAAAAGGACCTCAAATCCATCATGGATATGCAGGCAGAATCTACAAAGTACATTTTTGTGACAGGCGGAGTCATGTCAGGCCTTGGAAAAGGTGTTGTTTCATCATCTATTGCAAAGTTACTTCAGCTTTCTAATCAAAAGGTCTCTTGTGTAAAATTTGATCCATATCTGAACTATGATGCAGGTACCATGAATCCCATTGCTCACGGCGAGGTCTATGTTACTGAAGACGGAGGAGAATGCGACATGGACATTGGAAACTATGAAAGATTTTTGAACCAAAACATGTTAAAGACTCACAATATTACCACCGCTCAAATTTATTCCAGTGTAATAGATGCAGAAAGACGCGGAGAATATCTCGGGGCTTGTGTTCAAATCATCCCGCATGTTACAGATGCAATCAAGGATAGAATAAGAAAGATAGTGAAAAGTGAGAATCTCGACATGCTTGTAATAGAGTGTGGTGGAACAGTGGGAGATATTGAAAGCCTTCCATTTCTTGAAGCCCTCAGGCAGATGAGGCTTGAGGAAGGACCAGAGAATGTAATTTTTGTCCACGTTACACTTGCCCCGTCTCTTGACGTAGTAGGAGAACAAAAGACAAAGCCAACGCAACACAGTGTACAAGAACTACGAAGAATAGGCATCCAGCCAGATTTGTTGGCAGTCAGATGTACCAGACCCCTTGAAATGGCTGCAAGAAAAAAGATTTCGTTATTTTCAAATGTTTCAGAACTAGATGTGTTTTCATGTCATGATGCAAAGTCCATTCTTTTGGTGCCTCAGATGTTATACGACCAAGGCATAATTGATGTCATATTCAAAAAATTTGGCAAGGTTGGACTGGTCAATACTTCAGCAAACTGGGACAAGTGGAATGCAATCATAAATTCATTTCAAAATGCAAAAGAATCAGTACGAATTGCAATGGTTGGAAAATATGTCAAGCTTGCAGACAGTTATGTAAGTGTAAACCACGCATTACAACATGCCGGTGCCAAGATTGGAAAAAATGTAATCATAGACTGGATTGATTCCGAAGAATTAGACGGGGATTTGAATAAACTTGCGGCATATGGCGGAATAATTGTTCCAGGTGGGTTTGGAGACAGAGGTGCAGAGGGCATAGTCAGTACTGCAAACTATGCACGAGAGAAAAACATACCATATCTTGGAATCTGTTTTGGTTTTCAGCTTGCTGCCGTGGCATTTGGAAGACATGTATGTGGACTGGCAAACGCCAACTCTACAGAGATTGCTCCAAATACAGAAAATCCTGTAATCGACCTCCTGCCAGAACAAAAATCAGTGGCAAACATGGGCGGCTCGCTGCGTCTAGGGTCACATGAGATTACAGTTGAAGAAAATACCATGGCATTCAGACTTTACAAATCCACAAAGATTCACAAAAGACACCGACATAGGTTCGAGTTCAACCAGAAATATTTGGATCTGTTCTCTTCAAAAGGCATGAAGTTTTCAGGATATAGTGATAGCAAAAAACGCATGGAGGTATTAGAGATTCCAAACCATAAATTCTATCTGGGAGTCCAGTACCATCCAGAGTTTAGCAGTAGACCTGGATATCCTGAAGAGTCCTTTGAGGCATTCATAAGGGCATCATCTAATGCCTAGAACCTATTTTGGAATTTCATATATTCGCTGCCTAGTGTCGCGAAGTGAGACTCTTCTTTTTACATAGCCCTTTTCAAGTAAATGGCTTAGTGCTAACCTGACAGTCCGATCTGGAAGCAGTGTCTTTTCCGCCAGTTCTTTTTGAGTAAGAGAGCCTTCGTATTCGAGAGTTTTGAGTAACAACTTTGAACTTGGAGGCATGTTCAAAAGCTCGTCTGCAAGTTTTACTTTTTTAGCAAGTGCAGAAACTGTAGTAGAATCTTTTTTCATACGTATGACACTTGCAGGCAATGGGAACTTGGTACAGACTACGATCTTGTCAACTTTGAATCGGTCCTTTCCATCAATTACAACTTCACACCGAAGACTAGATGACACATCGTCGATCTCAATGAACGCATCCTCTGGAACTATGAGTGGGCGTCTTGTGATATCAAGTGAATTTACTGATACGATGCAAAAAACCTTTGAGTTTTGATATATTGCAGGACCACCCGCGGACATGGAATATGCGGAAGAACCAATAGGAGTTGATATTATAAGACCGTCACTGCTGTCATGCCATAACTCTTCTCCGTTTATGCGCAGGACATGCTCTACCAATGTAGCACTCTTAGAGGAAAATATTGCAACATCGTTTAGTGCTGGATAGATTTGTTTTCCATCAATTTTTACGCCGACCCTTGGTAAGGCCTCAATTGAAAAATCACCTTTTTTTAATCGGTTGAGATATGTTGGAAATTGTTTGAGATCAGTCTGGGCTAAAAATCCACTAGACTCGTACTCGTTTATTCCAAGAACTGGAATTGTAGAATCTATGACATGGTGAAAGTATTTTCTAACCCCACGGTCTCCGCCAGTTACTATTACATAGTCAATGTCTTTTCCAAGAGGTTTTTTTCCAACATTTACAGACTCGATACCATGACTTTCAAGTGAAAGTTTTATGGATTTTACAGCTTGTTCATGGTCTTGACTATAGATTGCAACCTTCATGGCTTTAATTCACCCCTCACACAATAAAAGCTTAGACACTTGAAAAGTGCATCAGATTGTAAAGATATGCCGCATTTCTCTCAGTATCACCTCCGGCCGGAACCTTGTCAAGACCAGTAGCACGCGTCTCAAGGGCGGCTTGCGCTGCACCTACTGCAAAACAGATTGCCCAGATAGGATCATTTTCTTTCAAATATGAACAAGTAAAAGATGCACAGAAAATGTCTCCAACACCCGTGGTATCACCTATTGTCATATTTGGAATTTTCAAGTGATACATCCTGTCTTTTACAAGCATTGTGATGTTTTGCTTGTCGGTATAAAGCACCTGCTTGACGCCTTTTTTTTGCAATGCAAGCATTGCCTCTTTTTCCCTCAACCCCGTAAGATAAAATGCCTCATCAGGATCCGCCTTGATTGCAGTTATGTGTGATAGGTCAAGCAGAGTTTTTTCAAAAAAGATTTTGTTGTCACTTGCTATCCGACGGAGATATCCCTGCGGATCAAGCAATGTAAAGCCAAAGTTTTCTTTTATTTCGTTCAATGTATCTTCCGACACTTCATCAAAGACAGGACTTACAATTGCACCATCTGCATCAGACTTTATGGATTCAATTGGGTCACATTTTGTTTTAAGATAAAGATCACGCTCGGTTCCAAATATTTTCAACATAAATCTGGTGGTCGGTGTTTCAGACATGGAATTCTGTGAAAGGAAAATTCCTTTTTTTTCAAGCTCTGATTTGAATGCAAAATCTGCACCCACCTTGGTATGAAGATCAATTTCAAACTTCATATTTTTTGCAGTCAGGCCACAATAGCACGCAGGACCTCCAGCAGTTTCAACCATCGTATCATTTTGATATATCTCATCTATCGTACAATGTGAAAATACTGCGACCTTCATGTGATTTGATGCCAATATCTTTCCATTTAGTCCTTTTTCTGACTTTGTAGGCAGGATTGGCAGATTGTTCTGCCTTTTACTATCACGATGTCAACATTAGAGCTCAGACATACATGACAGAGGCCGCGCATGTCTCAATCTAAAATCATATGAAATTTAAATTTTAACAGGTGAAAACAGAATATTTCACAAATTTCATCCCATCTCAATTTTGGAAGACGTGATAAAGATGAGGAATTTGCTCAGTCAGGGCAGAAATTCGATAAAACCGGACTGTCAAATATCGTTATAAAGAGGCTCTATACAGGTAAAACATGCCACTAAAGCGTGCTAGTCGTGGAAGAAAGAAGGGAGGCAAGGGTTCCTCAGATCGTATCCAGTGTACAAACTGTGGTGCAACAGTTCCACGAGACAAGGCAAAGAAAGTAACATCACGATTAAATCTGGTAGAGCACACATTGGCAAAAGAATTAAGGGCTCAAGGCGCATACATTGCAGCACCAACTGTACTCAAGTGGTACTGCATCTCATGTGCAATACACTTTGGAATTCTAAAAATTAGATCAGCTGATTCAAGACGTCAGACTGGCAGACTGCGATAGTCTAGTCTTTTATTGATCTAGCCGTTGTCATTATTCTCTGAACAAATGTAATTGCTGCTATTATTACAACAATTACTACAGCATAATTTAGAAAGTTTATCATTCCAATTATTGCAATCACAAGTAATCTTTCTGCACGCTCACCTATGCCTATGCCTTGAAGTTGAACTCCAAGAGATTCAGCTCTTGCCCTAGTGTAGCTAACAAGTAAAGAGAGGCCTATTGCCAACAGTACAAGATAACCTTGTGAGTACCCTCCAATTAAAATTCCAAGAAATATTGCAACTTCTGCAATTTTATCAAAGACAGAATCAAGGAACGCGCCCTTTTTAGACGTCTTTCCAGTAATGCGCGCAACCTGGCCATCAACAATGTCAAAGAACCCAGAAACAAGTAACAAAATTCCCCCCAAGATAAAAGAGTATTCCAAATGAATAGCGTAAACTATTGCGGATGCAAATGCAAAACATAACCCTACCGCTGTCCAGAAATTTGCAGACAGGCCTGTTGAAGCAAAAACTTTACCAATGTTTTGTAGAGCAGGTTTTAGGCCTTCTCTAAAGTTGTTAAGCATCCGATATCAGCCACATATCTAACAATAATTTATACCATATATCTAAGAGCATGTTTGACAAGATTTCTCACAGTTTTAACAAAATATCGAAAAATCTGATATAATAGTGCGTTTTAGAACTCTCATGGGCCTCATATCAAAAGGTGCAAAATGTAGTGTCACAGGATGTGACAATGATGGAGTTCGTTCGCTTACAGCCTCAAAGGTGGACGGAACTGGAGTGGACATTCCACACGGTTTGAAAAAGGCGATCCTTTGCAAAGAACATTACAAAGAGTGGAAAAAAGCAACGAAAGAAGACAGAGACACAGAAAAAGCGCGATTCAGCAGATTCTAGACAAACAACCACACCTTATGGATTTTATTTTCAGCACATATCCAGTTTACACAAAGAATTGTGATTAGATATTTTGTAACCCTAGCGTTTTTTGCTAAAATATGCCTTACGCAAGTCTTCATAATACTGGTTTAGTTTCTTGTACAGCCTCTTTGGTTTTCTTGGCTTTTCATTGCTTAGTGCATAAAGACAAAGTATTGGAAATGCGATAGTCGCATCAGCGTATACCATTATCACATCTTCATGTGCATCTTTTACCTTACCCCAACTTTTTCCCTCCTGCAATGTTGCGCCAGAGAGACCGCCAGTGTCTGGTCGTGCATCAGTGATTTGAATGATATAATTCTGACCACCATGGCCTAGGCCAAGTATCTGATCTAACAGTGGACCTGTTTGTTGTGCAGTATTTTTTGGCACGCCGCCGCCCAGCTCCAAAATTCCAGACTTTTTGGAATTGTACAATATTGCAGCTTGCTCTATTATCTCTCGTACAAAGTCAAGATTATACATTTTGTTTTCAAGTCTTAATGGTGCCAAGTCTAGTGCAAGCGAAGAGTCTTTCAATGTTGAGACATATACAGGAACATCGTAATCATACGCAGTTACGACAAAGCTGCGTTCTGGATTTTTAGAATGTTGTTTAGAGTATTTTCCCATTACATTACAGAATTCTGCAGTAGTAAATGGCTTGTCAAGCAGATTTTTTGTAAACATTTTTTGGACAATGTGATCTTCTGCCTTGAGTGTTTCCTCTCCTTTGATGTATACATCACGGATTCTGACGATGTCTTTCTCGTATAGTATCATGTCATCCACCTCAAAGTGTCCTTGTTTTACAGGTAAATTCCATGCAAAATGATCCTCATGGTACACATTTGCGCCAGTTGAGATAATCCAGTCAACAAAGCCACGCTCTATCAATGACTTGAATAACCCTCCAAAACCAACAGGAGTCATAGCACCAGCAATTGTCAGACATATGGTTGCATCATCTTCAATCATTTTACAGTATAATTTTGCAGCATCCCCAAGTTGTCTTGCATTATAGCCAGTACTTGCAAAAATTTCCACTAGATCATCAATGCCCATATTGGGTTTTATCTTCAAATGAGGAATGTCTTTGCCCTTAAAGTTATGATGATCCACGAACGACTAACTCATTTTTGGGTTAAATAAATACTTGCAAGAATTTGCTTGTAGTGACATGCAGTATTTTGAGACAAATAAAAAGTAGAAACCCTATTGTGGAATTTCTACTTGCCTTGCGTCGTGTCTTGAAATTTCTTTATGCATAACAACATGTGACTTTTCTTTGAAGGTCAGATTACATCTATAACAATGCCATGCTGTCATGCTCATGCCACATATTACGCATTTTTAATATTTAAGACGTGTGTATGATTTGTACATCTGATAATGACATACAAATTTTTTAAAAAAACTGCCAACCAACCGATGTAGCATCATTGTAAAATCAAGGTACTTTTCACATGGTATTTTAAGAAGAAATACAAGTTTGAACCAGATGCAACTTTTCCGAGAAGAAAAATGGGATCTAAGCGAACTTGTAAAGGATCCCGAATCGCCACAGTTTACCAAACGACTTGAGGCAATTCAAAAAGATGTCAAAAACTTTGAAAAGAACAAGAAAATACTCAAGTCTACAATACCTGAGAAAAAATTCCTTGCCATGCTTCACACCTTGGAGGAAATCACAGAGCAATTTGGTAGAGTTTCAGGTTATGCATCATTAGAGTATTCATCAGACACCCAATCCGACAAGGCCACATCGTTGGTTTCAAGGATGCGAAAGTTAGGCGCACAGTTGGAAAACCAGACCTTGTTTTTTGACCAATGGTGGAAGAAACAACTTGATGAGAAAAATGCCCAAAGATTGATGAGATCGTCAGGAGAGCTATACGAATTTTTAAGATACAAGAGATTACTTGCAAAATATTCCCTTACAGAGCCAGAAGAGAGAATAATCAACACTCTTGATGTCACAGGCCATTCTGCGCTTGTCAAAATTTATGACAAGATAACAAACGCATTTGTTTTTGAGGTAAAAATAGATGGCAAGACAAAAAAATACAACAGAGAGGAACTATCAGTCTTAATTCGAAGCCCAATGCCAAAAACAAGAGAGATTGCATACAAGGCACTGCTATCAGAGTTTGACAAAAACAAAGGAGTGTTGGGAGAGATATATCAAAACATAGTTTCAAACTGGAAAGATGAATGCATCCAGATACGCGGGTATTCATCCCCTATATCAGTCAGGAATATTGGAAACGACACAGACGATAAGACAGTTAATGCTCTTCTTTCAGTCTGCAAGAAAAACTCGGACGTATTTCGCAAATTCTTTTTGCTAAAGGCACACATCATGAAGGTAAAAAAACTTCGTCGCTATGACATTTATGCACCAATCCAGAAAAGAGAAGAAAAAAAATACAGCTATGACAAGGCAGTAAAACTTGTCTTGGATACACTGAATGATTTCAGTCCACAGTTAAGCGAGTATGCAAAAAGAGTGTTTGTCCAGAGACATGTAGATTCCACCATAAGGCCGGGAAAAAGAAGCGGTGCATTCTGTAGTACGATATCTCCAAAAATAACGCCATACGTATTGGTAAACTTTAAGGGCAGAACCAACGACGTGTTCACTTTGGCCCATGAGCTTGGACATGCCATACATAGCATCGCGGCATCAGGAAAATCAATATTCATCGCAGAAGCCCCGTTACCGCTTGCTGAAACAGCATCTACATTTTCTGAGATGTTACTATTCAACAAAATTCTAGACCAGATCTCAGACAATGAACAACAGTCCCTACTAGTAGAACACATGGATGACTTGTATGCAACAGTAGGACGACAGGCATACTTTACACTCTTTGAGATAGCAGCACATGAAAAAATCGGCAATGGTGTCATGGTTCAAGATATCACGTCAGAATACATGAAGACATTAAAGAGCCAGTTTGGAAACTCGGTGGATGTAACGCCAGACTTTGGAATAGAATGGACGTGCATTCCACATTTTTACCATTCTCCATTTTACTGTTATTCATACTCTTTTGGCAACCTGCTATCGTTGTCCCTATACCAGAGATATCGAAAGGAAGGAAGATCATTTGCTTCCACATATATCAACATCTTGGCTGCAGGCGGCTCCAAGAAACCAGAAGATCTACTCAAGGAGCATGGAATTGACATCACGTCGGAGAGTTTCTGGCAAGAGGGTTTCGAATATATCAAAAATCAAACGGAAAGACTGGGTAAAGTAATTAATTAAAGCGCCTGGCAGTCAAGCGCCCCCAACTGCCAGGCAATGTTCCCCTACGGTTTGAACCGATGTCAAAGACATTGTACTCACGTTATAATTTAAACCTAGAGTTTAGATCGAGAACTATTTCATGGAATATATTTTACCTTACTTTTTTGTATGACTAGATTTTCATTTTTGGTTTAACACTCTTGTTTTAAGAGGCCCTTGAGGGGTTTTGTTCACTTAGTTTAGTTCCCCCTTTAAAACAGATATAGTGTTTTCATTTTCTTATTTCACGGGCTGTCCTATCTTGTATTCCGCAGTACCTTCGGAAATTCCAAGAATTTGCCTATCTAGAAACTGAGCTGGACAATGCATTGTCCCCGTCTGGACTGGTATGTCAAATGGGCTAATAGTCAAACTATTGATATCAATAGCAAGTGGCATCACTCCACAAAATTGTGCCAGAAATATCCAATATACTCCCTTGACCCCTTCCTTTGCGGTAATACTGTACACTATAGTGTCAGAACCTTGGGTCAGAGGAATTGATGATGGATCTGCGTTTATTGTTACATCGGATGTAGGAAGTGGATTGTAGTCGCCTCCTTTACCAACATAAATGCTAGAATAACTTGGCATTGTTCCGGTGTTAGGTTCATGAGATGTATACTCTACAAAGATCTTGGCAGTGGAATTGGATTTCATGAAAAATACCAATTGGTGCGGTATTGGGCCTAGAAGATCTGGACCAACCTTAAACTCAGGACCATCAAAAGTTGAATTGGATGATATGTTTTTTCCATCATTGTCACGAGTGTATGGAATGGTGACATTTTCTAAATCTCTAAACGGCACGTTATCTACAATTCCGTTTATAGCAAGACGGTATGTTGACCATGATGTAAATCCACCTCCGATTAGAATTTCAGTGGCAGATACAGAGTGACCAGATGTAAGAGGATTTGATTTTGTTACTTCTTTGAAATTAAATGTATAATTATTATTGAGTTGAAGTGTAGCATTGAGGCTAGTTATGGATCCATACTGACATCCATTAATGACAACTGAATTTCAGGTCCTCCAGGATTAGTAGGGGCATCATTTGAATTGAAATTACATTCATGACAGATTGGGTTTGATTTTCTTTTATCATATTTTTTATATCATAACTATGTCTACATGCATCAGTCATACCAATGCATGCGTTTGCCATGTCTAGTTGTTCTTGCAACGAGTTTGGTTTGTCAGCCCATCCTCTTTCAACTAATTTGGAAACATCTCCGGGTTTGATGCATGCAGGTGTGTGATTCTTTGTCTTTATGACCAACTGAAGATCAGGTGCACATTTGATATCCTTTGGTGCAATTCCTGATTTGAATTGCTTTAGTGGAGATAAAATGATTTGAGAATCTACAGTAGAATTGTGAATTGAATAAAAATCCATGGAGGTTTTGGACTTGTCATCAGTAATGGTTGCCATATAGTATGCAATTTGTGTAGGCACAAAGTTCCACTGCACCTTTTCTGGTCCACTGCAAGCCTTCATTTGCAAGCTTTGTGTCTGGTTGAAAACCTGTTGTCCCGTATCTTGATTTTGCATTGTCAGCGTTACTTGAACAATTCTTGGTTGAGTAGAGGTGTTCCACACATCATCGTCATGCATGATTGCAGTGTGGTAAGTTAACGGATTATACGGCAGGCTTCCGTTTGTATCTGTGATGTAAATATGTGATGAAGGTATTCCATGATAATGCGGTTGACTACTTGCATCACATACTTGTGGTGTGTCAAGTGCAAATACTGGATACAATGAACCTGAGACGATAATTGAAATAGAAAAAAGATGCAAGATATTCATTTTACATCTGTACTGGACGTGTATAGTTTAAAAAACTGGTGTAGGATTCCTCTAGTTTTTTAGCATCCAGGTGGTTCCTGCAAGACTCATTGGGAGAATTAGTCAATCAGTTTAGTTCTCACCATAATTCCGTCAAAAAGAGTATTAGACGGGCCCTTGAGGGGTTTTGTTCACTTAGTTTAGATCTCCCTTTAAAACATGAAAAATAATTTTATGGACTGGGCCGAACACGCGACTATACGATGCATTCCATTAGGAGGTCTTACAAATCCCATCACAATACTATTTTATTTTATGACAACCATTACTTGCCAAGTGAAATACCCAAGATGCTGTAATAAAGAACCAGAGTACTTGATCACTTATGATTGCGGACCTGATCCACAACAGACCATGTTGGTGTGCAAGAACCACTTTAAGGAAGAACCATTCCAGAGATTTGCAATAAAGATAGAAAAATTGAGAGAATAACTTAATAGTTAGATTTTAAAAATTGCTTTAATTGAAAAACCTTTTTGCCTTGTCCATAATTTTTGCATTATTGATGACTTCGTTTGTTTCAGCGTACGCACAACAACCACAGCTTGCATCATATCGTGAAACTGCACACATACTAGTTGATGAAAAAGTACAGAATAGAACTACGGCATTCATCACATTGGCATCAACAAGCCCAGTAGAAATGCGAGTACCGGCAGACCTTAGTCAAAGCATACAGAATACAGCCAATGTGACATCAGTTGTCATAACAAATGCCGAAAACTGTGTCATAGGAGTTCAAGACCAAGGATGTATTTTGGTTAACATCATTTCTCCATCACTCATTGAAAGTTATAACATTACAACTATTCAGACAGATGCACGACAGGTCGGAGACGGCCTCATTGATCACATAAACAAGGCATTTGCAACAAATGCACAATTTAACAACGTGTACGTAAATCCAAAAGGAGAACTAAATGGTGCACTTGGCACATCGGGCATCATATCTGGAAACAGGACGATATCAGTAGTATATACAATGTCAAGACAAGATTCTTCATATCTATTTGACGGGCTGTCCGCCATCTTGATACCAAAACAGATTCGTGATGATGGAGGATTTTTTAATGCTGCACAAACAATGGCTCAAGATTCCAACTCGACAGTAACATTTGCAATCACACCGTCACAAAATGCGCTACTTTATCAGCTCCAAGTCTCTAAACAAATCCCAATCAAGACACAGGTTACGACAATCAAGCCACTTGAATTATTAGGCATCAATAGCCTCGAAAGATCAAGTTACTTTAGCGTGGGATTCTTTCCTTTGAATTCAATACTGGATGTGACAGTAATATCAAACAAAGCTACTGCAGTAACTAGCCATGGCGGAGATTTGGCACCGACCACAATCAAAAATGGTCAGGAGTTTCCATCAGACCTGACCAAGGCAGGCTGGATAATTGACCCAGCGTACGGACAACAGATTTCTGCAATATACCTATTTGGAAAAACCACATCAGTCACAGGCGACCAAGCTTCATTGACTTTGGGCAATAGCATTCCAACAGACACATCATCAGGACAGGGCAACACCACATCGGTATCATCAATTTCAAATCCTAATGATTATTCCATTTACGCCTTGATTGGCATAGTGGCAGCAGGCGGAGCTGCAGTATATCTATTCATGAAGAGAAGATAAAATTTAGAGAATCAGCACTGCTGCTGTAAATACCGTAGTCCAGTTACCTTTTGCATCGCCAACGGCACTCTGGGTTATGTTCCTAGTTTTGTAAATTTGCCCGGATATCTTCCACTGTTGTCTTTTCTCGTCCCAGCTCTTGTTTACGTCAAACGATATCCCAAGTGATGATGCAAGCATTTGTGCTGCAATGTCTTCAGCATAGTCACCTGCTTCTTTTTCAGTTTCTCCAAAGGAGACATATTCTGAAAGATAACCATATTTGGTATTGTCTTTTGGCTCGGCGATTCCAACGGAGGCCGCCATCAGCCTGTGAGGCTCATTACTTTCCTGCCTAGAATAGATTGCAAAAGTTACGCTACCAGGTCTTATCAGTTTCAGACCTTCTGATTTTGGAATCACCTTGCAACCAGGTGGAAATATACTAGATATTAAAACCAAATTTGTTCCGGCAATTCCTGCATCTCGTAATGCATACTCAAAACTTGTCAGCCTGTCAGCATGAACACCCTTACCTTTGGTAAGGAAAATTTTCTTTGCTACTAGATCTAGCACAAGTCAAGTCTTAACTCACATCTTTAAAAATATATTGAATTTATAAAAATTGAATTATTTCAAGTTCTGCAATGATGAAATTATTTCTTGGCCATGTTTTTCAGGACTGATATCTCTGAAAATTTTTGAAACTCTTCCGTTCTTGTCAATGATAAAGGTAGAACGCTTTGCAAGTCCTGCAATGTTTAGTCCTGCATAAGCCTTGCAAGTGGCCTTGGTAGTATCACTGAGATGGCGATATGGTACACCATATTCCTCGACAAACTTTTTTTGGTCTTGTACCGTATCAATTGATATTGCAAAGAGTTCAGCATTCTGTTCTTTTATCTTCGGATATGCCGCAATTGTTGCCTCTGCCATCTGGAATACCCTTTTTGACGGACATGCAAACAAGTGGTTCTTTGGATAAAAAGATAGAACAACATTTTTCTTTCCCTGAAAAGAGCTTAGATTTACCAGGTTTCCATCATTTGCCTCAAGTTCAAAATCTGGAGCAATATCGCCTTCATTCATAATATTTCATCTCCAATTGCTGGTTAATACCATTTTTGTTTTAATTCTTTTATCAGAGAACTAACAGAGAGCTACTTTTTGAAGGTCTTTTGGTATAGTTTTATTCCAGCAAGCACTTCTTTCTTTGCATTTGCTGCATTTTCCCATCCAAGTATCTCTACTTTTTTCCCTTCAAGTTGCTTGTACACTTCAAAAAAGTGTCCGATTTCTTTGAGATAATGTTTGTCAAGACCGGTAATGTCCTTCAGATTGTCAAATCTAACATCGTCTTTTGCGACACACAAGATCTTGTTGTCCATTTCACCGCCATCTTTCATTTTTAGCATCCCAATGGGGCGTGCTTCTATTAGAACACCAGGATAAGTAGGATTGGTAACAAGTACAAGAGCATCCATGGGATCACCATCTTCAGCAAACGTCTGTGGGATTATACCGTATTCTCCAGGATAGAAAAATGGTGAAAACAAAACTCGGTCAAGTTTTATGACACCTCTCTTTTTATCATATTCATATTTATTTTGAGAACCTTTTGGAATTTCCACTATGACATTTATCACAGATGGCACCTTGGAGCCAGTCTCAATATCGCGCCACAAATCCATGTTGCTGTCTCAGAAACAAGTTCTATTTAATTGACATCATAAAGAAATGAAATTTCTTTATATCGAATTTCCTGTTTTTCAAGTAAGACATACCCAGAATAGATTACGGAAAAGATAAAACGCCATTTCCATTCCATTAAAATGATGAAGGCAGCATATGTTTCAGGGCCATCAGATGTCCAGATAAAAAATGTAGAAAGACCACATGTTGGCAAGGGCGAAATCCTAGTTTCCATGAAAGCCTGTGGGGTGTGTGGTTCAGACTTGGAAAAGATCTACGGCAAATACAGCCAGCCTTCCATGAGACTTGGTCATGAACCTTCAGGAATAGTCTCTGCCACAGGCGAAGGTGTAACAGATTTTAAAAAGGGTGACAGGGTCTTTACACACCACCATGTTCCGTGTTATTCATGCCACTATTGTACACATGGTAATGAGACCATGTGCCAGAAATATTCTGAGACAAACCTCTTACCATGTGGTCTTGCGGAAGAGTTTATCGTTCCAGAATGGAATGTATCACATGGTGGAGTAATAAAACTGCCAGACCATGTGAGTTTTGAATCTGCATCAATGATTGAACCCCTTGCATGTTGCGTTAGGGCATGGAACAAGATAAAATTCAAGAAAGGGGACTCGATTGCAATTTTAGGTGCAGGTCCTACTGGCTTGATGCATTTGATGCTAAGTAAAGCATATGGAATTCAAGACATATTCTGCCTAGACATTAATGATTTTAGACTCGGCTTTGCCAAAAAATTTGGCATAACAGAGTCAATAAGATCAGACGACCCAGATGCGTATCAAAAAATTCTTTCAAAGACACACAACCGTGGAGTCGACATTGCAATGGTTTCAACAGGAAACATAAATGCGATTTTACAGGCAATTGATTTTGTAAGAAAAGGAGGTACTGTGGTATTGTTTGGAGTCCCAACAAAAGATGTCAAGATGTCACTTGAGATGAGCAAGGTATACTCAAAAGAGATTACAATCACACCAAGTTATGCAGCTTCTGAAAACGACACAAATGAGGCATTTAGGTTGATATCACAAGGAACAATCAATGTACAAAAATTGATCACTCACAAGTTTGATCTTGTAGACTCTGCAAAAGCTTTGGATTATGCCCATCATGTAAATGACTCCATGAAAATAATAATTACAAATTCAGAAACGCTTAACTAAGGCAAATTTTTTCGAAGAAGATATGGACTGGGGACTCAAAAACAGACTTGCAAAAATAATCAAACCACAAAACAGGCGAGGTGTAATGCTTGCAGTTGATCACGGTTATTTCCTTGGACCAACAGAAAAGCTTGAAGTGCCGAAAAAAACAATTGCCCCGCTACTACCATATGCAGATTCTCTTATGCTTACACGAGGAGTTTTAAGAACATCGGTTGATGCAAACTTTCCAGTACCCGTAGTACTTCGAGTATCAGGAGGTGCAAGCATCATTGGAAAAGACCTCTCAAATGAAAAAATTACTACATCTGTAAAAGAGGCAATCAGACTAAATGCCTCAGCCCTTGCAATGTCAATATTTGTAGGAGCAACACATGAACATGAATCACTTGTCAGCCTTGGTAATCTGGTTAATGAGGGTGAAGAATATGGAATACCGGTACTTGCAGTCACAGCAGTAGGAAAAGAACTAGAAAAAAGAGATGCAAGATACTTGTCACTTGCATGTAGGATGGCTGCAGAGTTTGGTGCACATCTAGTCAAGACATATTATTGTGAAAACTTTGAAAAAGTTGTAACATCATGTCCAGTACCGGTCATAATTGCAGGTGGCCCAAAACTTGCAACAGAGATGGATGTATTCAATCTGACATATGACGCATTACATGCAGGTGCATCAGGAGTTGACATGGGTCGAAACATTTGGCAAAACGATCATCCAGTAGCAATGATAAAGGCAGTACGGGCCATAGTTCACCAGAGAGCTACCGCCAAAGAGGCCCATGAAATTTTCAAGAAAATAAAGAATGAACCCATACAGAAGAGCGAACCTGCCAAGAAGAGCAAGTCAAAAAAGTAGATACCTAGTCAGAGATTTTTGTTAAATGTAGGTGCACTATTTTCCACTTGGCATATTTTACTAGAACAAAGGTTGCTCGACTCTCCATTGTCATGTGTTGCCCTCTGAAACTATAATTGTCTACGACCATGCCTGTTTGTCTTACAGTAAAAGTTGCCACAGCAAAGTTTTCAAATATGTCCACCCTCATGTTTTTTAATTCAAAATCATAATCAGATATGCTGACAAACCGTAGCTGCTCAAGTGCAGAAGTTGTGGCAAAGTCCTTTAGATCAAAAGGCGGTACATCACTGTATGCCGAAAACCTAGGATCATCGAGTTGAATGACACCCAACGGTGCGACGTTCTTTGTTTTTCCTGCATTAAAAAACGTCATTACAATATCAACAATTTCTTCCTTGTCGCTCAAAATCGGTATTGCTTGAGACAAATCTAGTTTAAGTCTTATGACATGCTCATGCCCAAATCATGCCTAGACCAACATGTATCTCTGGCAAAACCCTTGTTTTGTCGGTTTTAGGCACTTTTTGCCAACAATATATTTATTAACAATTTTAGAGAGAAAAATTACAGATAAGTATGGTAGAAATAGACTCGACAAGCATTTCAAGTATTTTGTTGCTAGTCGAGCTTGTGCTGTAAAATACAGCAATTTTCGGAGATAGAAAATTATGGAAAAAATATCAGGTGCTAGGTCTTTGATGATCGCTTTGGAAAAAGAAGGTGTGGAAATTGCCTTTGGGTTACCGGGAGGTGCAAACTTGCCAATTTATGATGAGCTCTACAAGAGCAACATCCGTCACGTGTTGGTAAGACATGAACAGTCTGCTTCACATATGGCAGATGGTTTTGGCAGAGTGAGTCGAAGACCAGGAGTATGTTTTGCAACATCAGGACCAGGTGCAACAAACATTGTTACAGGAATTGCAACAGCCCAAGCAGACTCGGCACCAATGGTTGCAATCACTGGCCAAGTTCCTTCAAAGATGATAGGACGTGACGCATTTCAAGAAAGTGATATTATCGGAATTACAAACCCCATAGTGAAATATGCATTCCAGCCAATGAGTCCAACAGAGATTCCAGAGGTAGTAAAAAAGGCATTTTACATCGCATCAACAGGAAGACCAGGTCCTGTATTGATAGACATTCCAAAGGATGTACAACAAAACGAAGCAGAGATTCATTTTCCTTCCGAAGTAAAAATTAGAGGATACCATCCATGGGTCGACCCAGACATAACAGCAATTGAGAGAGCAACAGAGATGTTACTATCTGCAGAAAGGCCGATAATTCTTGCAGGTGGTGGAGTGATAATATCAAGCGCGTTTGCAGAGCTCCAGTCAATCGCAGAGTTACTCATGATACCAGTTGTAACTACATTCAAAGGAAAGGGATCATTTCCAGAAAACCACCCTCTCTCACTCGGACCAATAGGAATGCATGGTCATGCGGAGGCAAACAAGATGATGACAGAGGCTGACTGCGTTCTTGCATGTGGCTCCAGGTTTTCTGACAGGTCTGTTGGCACATTTGAAGAGTTTGAGAGAAACTTGAAAATAATACACATGGATGTAGACCCTGCAGAGATAGGAAAGAACCAAACCACAAATGTAGCAGTAGTCGGAGATGTAAAGACATCACTTAGAATCATGGTAAAGATGCTAATCCAAAAAGCAATCAAACGCAATGGAGAGAGTGCGTGGGGAAAAAGAGTAAAGGAGACAAAGGAATACTATAGGGAAAACCTCAAGATTCATCCACACCCATTAGCAGCATCCAAAGTTCTTAAAAAATTAAGAGAGGTTTTACCTGCGCAGTCAATTGTAACTACCGAAGTGGGACAACACCAAATGTGGGCCTCGTTATTCTTTGATGTAATACACCCAGGAACATTTTTCAGTTCTACAGGTCTTGGAACTATGGGCTGGGGATTCCCAGCTGCAATAGGTGCCAAGGCAGCAAAACCAGATGTCCCAGTGCTGGACATAGCAGGGGAGGGAAGTTTTAACATGACAGAGAATTCACTTGCAGTATCAGTGCTAGAGGACTTGCCGGTCATAGTGCTTTTGCTAAATAACTTTACACTCGGAATGGTGGCCCAGTGGCAGAGAACGTTTTACGACAGGAGAATGATTGGAGTAGATCTCAAGAATTGTCCAGATTATGTCAAAGTAGCAGAAGCATACGGAGCACAGGGAATACGCGCCCAGACAATTGATGAAATTGGAAAGGCAGTCCAGACAGCTTTGAAGAGCAATGTAGCAACTGTCATAGACATACCAATTGACCCGCAAGAAGACGTGCTACCATTTGTTGCTCCAGGGACATCTCTCAAGGACATGATCTTACCATCATAGTGAGATTCATGTGGTCAATAATTTCCGTTCTAGTTGAAAACAAGCCAGGAGTATTGTTCAAGATTACAAACTTGTTTAGATCAAGGAACTATAACATCGATAGCATATCAGTAGGGATAACTGAGAATCCCGAAGTGTCAAGAATGACAATTACTACAGAGGCAGATGAAAAACAACTCAGCCAAATAGTAAAGCAGTTAGACAAATTAATTGATACATTAGAAGTAAAAGTATTAGAGGAGAAAAAGAGCATATACCGAGAGCTTGTCATGATGAAACTAAAAGTGTCAAAGCCAACAGACATCAAAGAGATAACAGACCTTGCAAATGCCTTCAAGTGTGATGTACATGATGTCAGAAAGTCTTCAATTATAATAGAGATTACTGCCACCCCCGATAGAATTAATGCTTTAGAAGATCTTGTAAAAGGATATGGAATTTTAGAAATGGCACGAACTGGAATATGCGCACTAGCCAGAGGACATGCAAATGAAGATTAGAATTTTTGATACCACATTAAGAGATGGTGAACAGACTCCGGGCGTAGCCTTGACTCCTGATCAAAAACTTGCAATAGCACAAAAGCTAGATGAATTGGGTGTTGACGCAATCGAGGCAGGATTTCCAATCATATCAGATGGTGAAAAACTAGCAATAAAATCAATTACAAGTGCGGGACTAAAGGCAGAAATTTGTGGACTGGCAAGAACAGAAAGAAAGGATATCGATGCAGCTGCTGCAGTAGGTTTGGATTACATCCACACATTCATTGCAACATCAGACATACATCTCCAGTACAAACTAAAATTAACAAGAGAGCAGGCGCTAGCAAAGGCAGTTGATGCAGTCCAGTATGCCAAGTCACTTGGCTTGAAGGTTGAATTTTCAGCAGAGGATGCCACGCGAACAGAAAGGGAATTCCTAAAAAAAGTATTCAAGGCAGTGACAGATGCTGGTGCTGACAGGCTAGACATTCCAGATACAGTCGGATATTCCACTCCACAATATATTGCGGCGATTACAAAGGATACGATTGATGCTACGCATTTACCCGTAAGTGTACATTGCCACAATGATTTCGGACTGGCAGTGGCAAACGCAATATCTGCAATACAGGCAGGCGCACAATGCGCACATGTCACAGTAAATGGAATTGGTGAGCGGGCAGGAAATGCATCGTTGGAAGAATTCGTCATGGGATTGCAATGCTTACAGTTTGATAAAAAATATGAAACAAACATCAACACCAAACTTCTCTATGAGACATCACGATTCATCTCAAAAACAGTTGGAATACAGGTCCAGCCAAACAAGGCAATTGTAGGAGAAAATGCATTTGGTCATGAATCTGGAATTCACACCCATGGTGTCCTAAGCAACCCATTGACATACGAACCAATCAGTCCGGAACTAGTGGGCAGAACCAGATGGTTCCAAGTAGGAAAACATGCAGGAGCACACGGAATCGCGGCAATGCTTGAAGAGTATGGTATCCAGCCCTCAAAGGAGCAGACCCATGAAATATTGGAAAGAGTCAAAAAACTCGGGGACCTAGGAAAACATGTAACAGATGTTGAGCTTCTCGGAATCACAGGCGAAGTCATGCAACAGCCAGGATTGAAGAGACTTGTTCACTTGATTGGCTTTTCAGTATCAACAGGGATTGGAAACATGCCATATGCATTTGTCAAACTAAACATAGAAGGTAAGGACTTTATCAGTACGGACTATGGTGTAGGTCCAGTAGATGCATCAATTAATGCAATACAAAAAATCACCGGGGAAATATCCAAAGTGAGAATAAAGGATTACAAGCTGGATTCAATCTCAGGAGGCTCAGAGGCCTTGTGCGAAGTTACAATTAAGGTAGAAGATCCATATGGCAACCAAGCCTCAGCAAAATCAGTGGGAGAAGACATTGTTATCACAAGTGTACAAGCCATGATAGATGGAATAAACAGAATCATGCTCAAAAAAATACTCAAGCAAAAAAATCTGGGACAGTAAATGTACAAAATAGCACTCATCACGGGTGATGGAATAGGCCCGGAATTATCAGAATCAGTAATAGACATACTAGACATGGTAAATGATAATCTTGGGGTCAAAGTCGAGGTTACAAAACTACAAGCAGGCGATGCAGCACTCAAAAAAACAGGAAAAGCATTACCAGATGAAACAGTGGAGCAGATAAAAAAATCAGATGCATGTCTCAAGGCCCCAGTGGGAGAAAGTGCGGCAGATGTTATTGTAGTATTGCGAAGATTGTTAGACCTTTATGCAAACATCAGGCCTGCCAAGTCGTATCCAAACATGCCAGCATTGAAGGAAAATATTGACATGGTAATAGTGCGGGAAAATACAGAGGATCTATACACAGGCATGGAGTTTGAGGTGGGTGAGACCGTCATTGCATTACGCTCAATATCAAAGAGTGCATCAGAGAGAATTGCAAGATATGCATTTGCCACATCTGAGCAGCGAAATGGAAAAAAAAAGGTCACTTGTGTACACAAGTCAAACGTAATGAGAAAAACAGATGGGTTATTTGCAAAGACATGTGAGCAAGTAGCAAAGAGTTATCCAAAAATCACATTTGAACACATGTATGTTGATGCTTGTGCCATGAATCTAATAAGACAGCCAGAGTCCTTTGATGTTATCGTGACCACAAATTTGTTTGGCGACATATTATCAGACGAAGCATCACAAGTTGTCGGCGGACTTGGAATGGCTCCAGCTGCAAATATTGGAGACAGATTTGCATTGTTTGAGCCTGTCCACGGTGCAGCCTTTGACATTGCAGGAAAACAGGTGGCAAACCCATCATCATTTATCTTGTCTGCAAAGATGATGTTTGAGTGGCTTGGAATGAAAAATAACGACAAGTCATGTCAAGACGTTGCAAAAAAAATTGAAGATGCGGTTTACGGCATTGTCAAAGACGGAATAAAGACTAGAGACATTGGCGGCAACAAGAGCACGAAAGAATTTACACAAAATGTAATATCACGCATTATTTGAGGTCAGATACAGGCGGTTCTCTTGACCAAAAAAACATTGCAAGACTAATTGGAATCATTATCATTATTGCAACTCCAAATGAAATCCAGTAAAAAGTTGGATCAATTCCCTTTATCAAAGGAACTGGAAATACAGTATATGCCCAAACAAATGCGATAAACCCAAGCAAGACCTTGTTTTTCTTGAAAATTCTCCAACCAAGTTTTCTTTTTGCAATATAGCAACGCTTGCATCTAGTCCTGTCATCTGTCATGCACGAAGTACAACAGTGCTTGTCACAAAAGTAACATGTCCTATCCCCGAACTCAGATCCGCAAAAATCACACCGTCGCACAAGTTATCTAAGATTTGGTCAAAATTTATCTTTTTATGGAAATAACCGTTCTGGGTCACGAGGGTACAAGACTACTTCTCTCACATTGTCAATTTGTGTCAGCACTGTCATCAGTCTATCTAACCCTAGCCCCCATCCAGAATGAGGCGGCATCCCCCAGTCAAACGCACGCAAATGGTCTTCAAATTGTGCTGGATCTAGTCCTTGCTCTAGCAATCGTGCTTTTATCTTGGCAGGGTCATGAAGCCTCCTGCCACCAGATGACAATTCAAGATAACCATATTGGAGATCAAATGATTTTGAAACCTCAGGGTCGTCATCTTTTTCATGTATGTAAAACGGCTTTAGTTTGAGTGGCCATTCAGTCAAAAAGTAAAATCCAGGATGAATCTCCCCGAGTTTTCTCAGATGTGAATCAAGCAAGTCATCCCCAAATGAAAGAGTCAGTCCCTGCTTCCCAAGATCCTCAATTGCTTGCCTATATGTCACCCTGTCAAAAGGTGCCTTTGGTTTTCGAATTTCCATACCCAAGTTCTTTTGCTCTTGAATGCATGTCTTTTCTACATGTTCAAAGACAGAGACTATCAACTGCTCCAAAATTTCCATGACATCAGTATAATCCATAAATGCAGATTCAATGTCGACACTTGTGAATTCCGTTAAATGTCTCACAGTATGTGATTTTTCTGCCCTGTAAAATGACGAGATCTCAAATACTCTTTCAAGACCTAATGTCAATTGTTCTTTGTAGAGTTGAGGACTCTGTGCAAGATATGCCTGTTTGTCAAAATATTTCAGAGAAAACAAATTCGCTCCACCTTCGCTTGCACTGCCAATAATTTTTGGAGTGCTCACTTCAAGAAATCCACGATCAGTTAACACTTTACGGATGCAAAGAAGAACATTGTGTCGTATCTTAAATATCGAGGCGGTCTTTTGATTGCGAAGATCAAGTGCTCTTGCATTGAGTCTGTTATCTATTCCACTTTCCAGCCTACCCAATGGGTCTATGGGCAATGGATGAATTGCTCTTGATAAAATCTCAACTTTTTCGGCCTTTATTTCATATGCAAAATCTCGCGCTTTAGATTCTTGTACTGCTCCAGTTATCTGTACCACACTTTGTCTTGTCAGGTCTTTTACCTGCTGCAAGTTTTCGGCTCCTGCAACTACAATCTGCGATACCCCTGTTACATCCCTCAAAGTAAGAAAGGTCAGTTTACCCAGTTCCCTCAAGTCTTCTACCCACCCTCCAACCACAACTTTTTGTCCCTTCATTGAAGAACCGAGTGTACCAATATCATGGGTTTTTTTTATGTCCATCAGATCATCCTACTTTCTTTCAAATTCTACTACTAGTTCTATCTTTCGAAGATCGTGCACTATTGCAATTACCTTGTCAATATCTATTGGAAAACGCGGTGTCTTTTTCCCCGATACAATGACCTTTGTTTTTTGCAAGCTTCCCGGAGCCCAGACCTGATTTATGCCAAGTATTTTAATTGGAAAAAACATGTCTTCTATGAATTTCTTGTAGTCCGAGTCTTGATGTACAAGCCAAATTTTTCCATCAAATTCCCCTTGGAGTATTCCATAAAGCTCCCGACTCTGCCTAATTGTCATTATATCAGAACTGCCAAGATACAGAACATAATTCCCATGAGATTCCCGGCATGAAACTAGTGTAAACTTGTCTATTGGATGTATTTTTTGGGAAAGTTTTACCAGTTTTATTGATGCGGTCACATCTGCCTTGGTCAGCACACCTTGATCTAGTTTTGATTCACATTGAGGACACAGTATGCCATTCATCGCGTCAAAGTTGCAAATTGGAGTCCTCAAGGAAATCGATTTTTTGCTTGCAAAAACTAGAAGATAAATCATGCGAAAT
>JARCRW010000026.1 GCA_029850515.1 Nitrosotalea sp.
GTTTAACAATGAGGGTACGATGAGGTACAAGGTAACTGCACCTGACGGCACATGTGTGATAGGTGCCTCTGATCAGTGCCTTGTAAGGGGTTCCACACTTGATGCACCGGGACAGATGAAGAGCATCACAATAGATGATCAAGTGTACCGGGTAAGATATTCCGGAACAAACGATACGCTTGAAAGATTCTCAATCACATCGGTTGACCCAATAGTTGGAACATGGAATGTTGAGATAGACTCCCAGGTAGACCTTGTACCGCAGATGCATGTTATGGATAACGTGTCACTGAAGGTAACGTATAGGCCAGTAACCCTGCCCTTCTTATCTGAATAAAAAATTAGTTCAGGGAAATGCAATAGCCCTTGCAAGATGGGAGTCAAGATCTAAAATCTCTATCATTTTCTGACTTGTCACAATTTTGTATTATGGCTGTCAGATCTAATCACTATCTGATAATTGTTAGCGATGATAACATTGCAAGATAGAGGGGAGTTTCTGCAAAACTATGAGATTCCAAAGTGGCCTCATCAAAAACCAAATCGATTCCACAATGCCTAATAATCGTTATAATTATTGTTGATCAATGCAACTCAAAAATATCATACTGTATGGTGTAATTGTGGCACTTTCTGTAACAGTAGTGGGCATGTATGGATTCCAATCATTCAATCTTGGAGAATCACAAACATCATCTGCAAATTCTGAGAGTTCTTTCATTACAGGACATGTAACCATGTTTGTTACAGCTCCTGATGGC
This sequence comes from Nitrosotalea sp., assembly GCA_029850515.1. Taxonomy (GTDB): domain Archaea; phylum Thermoproteota; class Nitrososphaeria; order Nitrososphaerales; family Nitrosopumilaceae; genus Nitrosotalea. The sequence continues at coordinate 762 of JARCRW010000026.1, forward strand.
AAGATAGTAACCTATAGGCAATCTGATAACATCATTGTAAATCAGGGAGCAGACTGTGCAAACAAGGCACTATTTGCACCAACATCAGGCATTACCACAACCTGTAGCGGTTCACCTGGAACATTTGATGTAATAGCCTTGGGTACTGGGGTAAACGGTGATACTAGAACTGACACCGCGCTTACCACAGAGACTTCTGCTACTGGATTGGCAAGGGCGGTAGCGTCAACTGTAAATGCAACAGCTGCACCAAGCGGAGGAACATCAACAGTTTCTATATCAAACACATTCACAAACACATCTGGTGGAGCAGTAACTATTTCTGAAGCTGGTCTTTTCAATTCTACAAATAAGTCCATCGATGGTATGTTTGCCGAAGAACCAATTAGTCCTAGCATAGCACTGAACAACAACGATGAACTAACTGTCAAGTGGACCATCTCACTAGCAAACTAGACTCAAAAAATTTCTTGAAACGCGCTTTTTTTTATATTTTTAAAGTTCAATCTTCACTAAATCATTGTTAACCTCTATGAGAAAATCCTGTGCAAAACACCAAGTACGGAACAGTAGAGTCATCATTTGTATCTTGCACATCAGTGATTAGTTTTGCGATATGATTTTCAGGGAAATGCAGTGGCCCTTGCAAGATGGGAGTCAAGATCTGAAATCTTTATTCTTTCTTGGCTCATCGAGTCTCGGTTTCGTATTGTAACAGTATTGTCTTCCAATGTCTGGTGATCAATTGTTACTGCAAAAGGAGCGCCAACCTCATCCAGTCTTCTGTATCTTCTTCCTATTGCGCCAGAATGATCCAAAAATGTATCATATTTTTTTCTTAGCATCATATACACCTCATCAGTTTTTTCTGCCAATCCATCTTTTTTTACAAGAGATAAGATACCTACATGAACTGGAGACAAGTATGGCTCTAAAGAAAGTACAACTCTGTCATTTTCCTTGTCTTCTCGAAGTCTATGCTCTATCATGGTATAGAGACTTCGGTCTATTCCCATTGATATTTCAAATACATGTGGCAAGACCTTTGTTTCATCGTCCATTACCTCAAATTTTTCTTTGCTTGTATTGCCATGGCTTTTCAAGTCATAATCAGACCTGTAGTTGCATGCAACAAGCTCAAGCCAGCCTGTGTTGGTCTCAACCTCAAAATCAAATGCAACTGTTGCATAGAATGCCTTTTCCTTTTCTCCTAGCTTTCTAAACCTGCTTCTTGCTACGTCAATTCCCGTCTTTTGGTAAAATTCTACAAGCAAGCCGAGATAATATGCCACTAGCTTGTTTGGCACTAGGCCTGAATCCAGTGCTTCCTTACATGTCATACTCTTTATGGTTTCATCTACCATTATCCGTATCTGGGTATTTTCAACCTCGGAGAACTTGGGCAGATCATCAAGCTTGGCCGGATTGCAAAAGACCTCAACTTCTGCCTGGTAAAATTCTCTTAATCTAAGAAGGCTCTGCCTTGGCGAGATCTCGTTTCTAAAACTTTTTCCTATCTGAGCAATACCAATTGGAAGCTTTCCTCGCATTGTCTTGAACAGCCTCGGAAAGTCAACAAAGATAGATTGACATGTCTCTGGCCTGAGGTATGCTGATTCTCCCTGGGCTCCTATTCCAACCTTGAACATCATGTTGAATTTTTTGATACCTTCAAAACTTCCCTTGCATTTCGGGCATACAATCTTTTTTTCTTCTATGACTTTATCAAACTCTGCCAAGTCTGCACTTTCTGGAACCGTAATTGAAGTGATCTCTTCTATCATCTTATCTGCCCTAAAGATTGATTTGCATTTTGTACATGTTGCAATTGGATCTGCAAAACTTGCCAAGTGGCCTGATGCGACAAAAACATTTTCTGACATTATCTGCGAACCGTCAATCTCCCACATCCTGTCCCTTCTTACCAGTTCTCTTCTCCACAATTCGATGAACTTGTTTTTTAGACTAACTCCTGATGGCCCGTACTCCCAAAAGCCTGCGTGCGCATCAGAGTAAATCTCACAACTTGGAAAATAAAATCCGCGTTCCAGTGCAAGTTGTATTATTTGTTCATAGTTCATGTTGTCAAATCCTAAGCTAACTCTTTTACCTTGTTCAAGTTTCCAGCATCATCCCGTCTCTCATCAATGGGTGTCTCTAAAATTATTGGAATTTTTTTACGGTTTATTGTTTTTATTATATATCCTAACCCCTTCTCCCCAATGTGTCCAAGTCCAATGTGCTCGTGTCTGTCTAGGTTGCTTCCAAGTTCTCCCTTGGAGTCATTGAGGTGCAAAATTTTGAGGCGCTCAAAACCTATTACATCATTTAATTTTTCAAGTGTTGCAGCTGCACCCTTTTCTGTGCTCATGTCATAGCCAGCTGCAAAACCATGGCAGGTATCAAAACAGATGCCAAATCTTTTGGCAGGCTTTAGCCCAGACAAAATAGACGCAAGCTGGTCAAGATTAGAACCAACACTGTTTTTTTGGCCTGCGGTGTTTTCAAGAAGAATCATCACATCATCTGGGGTATCTTTAGCAGCCTTTGTAAATGCCCTGAGTAGCATCTCAATTCCTTTCTTGTCTCCTTGGCCCTTGTGACTTCCTAAATGTGCTACGATATATGGAATCCCTAGCTTGCTGCATCTTTTTACCTCGTCTATTAGCGAACCAAGCGATCTTACAAATGGGTCCTCTTCTGGGGAGGAAAGGTTTGGCAAGTATGGCATGTGAGCTACTGTAGCAAATCTGTCAATCTTGGTCTTGGCAAGTTTTTCTTTGAAACTTGAAGCATCATTACTTGTTAATGGTTTTGCAGCCCATCCTCTTGGGTTGCGGGTAAAAATCTGAAATGCCGAACACCCTATTGCTACAGCATTATCAACTGCCTTGTCTATGGAACCTGCAATGGATACATGTAATCCAACCTGCATGCCACTAATTTATTTGGGTTTAATTTAAACTCGCAGGAAAATAATCCAAGCTAGTTTTACCATGGCAAGATGATATAATCAAATTTTTAACTTGGTGAGCGAGAAATCCCACATGCTTTAGCTGTGGGATGAAAGCGAACTTGAAATCAACATGGTATTTTTATGTCAATATTATACATAAAGAACAGAAAACAAAATGAGGAACTACAAATTCAGACTATATCCAACAGTATCGCAAGAAGATGTATTGGTGAACAATATCAATGTGTGTAGATGGGTTTACAACAAATTCATTGATTATACAAAGAAAGGAACTGTCTCTCAGTATGACCTACAAGACTATCTAATAGAATTGAAACAACAGGAATCTTGGCTATACAATTACCATTCCAAGATGTTACAAATGGTATGTGTACAGATGTCAGGATCTCAAAAAGCATTAAAATCATTGAAAGAAAATGGCAAAAAGACTGGCAGTCTAAGGTTTGCAAGATATGGAGAATATCGAACTTTTATCTACAACCAGTCAGGCTACAAACTAGAAAATGGTAAACTAACACTTTCAAAAATAGGAGATATCAAGATCAAACAACACCGTATCATTCAAGGAAAAATCAAACAGGTAATAATAACTAAAACAAAATCAGGTAAGTGGTATTGCTCTGTAACTTGTGAATTAGACAAGACGCAGCCTCCAATAATTAATTTCAAAAAGGTAGTTGGAATAGATGTAGGTATCAAAAACTTTGCATATGATTCTGATGGATCTGTTACACCAAATCCACTGAACCTCAAGAAAATGTTGAAACCACTTGCAAGGATACAGAGAAAAATATCAAGACGACAGATTGGGTCAAACAATAGAAAGAAGGCAATAAAATTCTATCAAATAATACATGAACGAATTACAAACAAAAGAAAAGACTTTCATCACAAACTTTCAACAACATACGCAAGAAAATATGATGTTGCTGTAGTGGAGAAATTACAACTGACCAACATGGTAAAAAATCCTAAATTGTCTAGAAGCATAATGGACTCTAGTTGGGGAACATTCCTACAAAAATTGGAATACAAATGCAAACTGTATGTTGAGGTAGAACCAAGAGGTACCACCATAGATTGTTCAAGATGTGGAAACAAGGTACCAAAATCTTTGGCAGTACGAATACACCGATGTGACAAATGTAATCTTGTAATCGATAGAGATTACAATGCAAGCATCAACATATTGCATAAAGTAATACCGTCGGAAAGACGGAAATCAACGCCTGTAGAGATCTCAAAGAGGTCAATGACTCAGGAAGCCCATTCTAAAGATGGGTAGTTCACGGTTAGCACAGGCAAAGAGAGCATGCTAAAGATTGGAGTAAAGGATTTGGCAAAATATCCTTTTCTTACAGAGGCTGGAGAATATCTGCGAAACACGGGACTGAGTCTTGAGCAGCTGGGGCATCCCGACTGGCAACCCATCGTAGAAAAGGCATATGGCAGAATCGTAGTTGCCTCATCTGGACAAATCTATGGGTCTGATCTTGAAACACTGGACAATGACTCTGAGTTGCTTTCCTTCCTAGTGGCAATAATTTTACTCAAGTCTGCAGGAATTGCAACTCTTATTCGAAGATTTTCTCTTGCAGAATCAAGAAGAGCTGAAAGATATTTGCAACAGGATCTCTGGGTAAGCAGAGACAAAAAAAACCTAGAGCTTCCATTGAAGATAATCCGAGATCTCTTTGCAGTCAATGTATCAATTGACAATGAAGATTTTGTGATCAAGGTTCCTGATTATCTACATCGAGCAATCCATTTTCATGAAAAAGAATGGAAGTTGGTAAATAGAAGGGTTGCAAATGGCCTTGTCTACCTGAGTGCACATGAAACAGTCAGGCTGATACGTGCTGAGCTTGGTGAATACATCAATGGAAAAATCCAGTCAGTCAATGTTGATTCTGTACCTCAAATCTTCAGACAAAGGGTAGAAGATCTGGTGGCGCTTGCCAAAAAGTTTTCTGACACTACCTATGTGTCTTCAGAATATCCTCCATGTGTCAAGCACGGAATTGAAGTTTTAGAAAAGGGAGAGAATCTACCGCACTCTGGAAGATTCTTGCTTGCCACATATCTTCTTTCAAAGGGTCAGACCGTTGATCAAATTGCACCCTTGTTCAAAAATGCACCTGACTATAACGAAAGAACTACCAGATACCAACTAGATCACATCTCTGGCTCATCTGGAAGCGGAACCAAGTACCAGTGTCCATCATGTGAAAAACTACGAAGCGAGAGTCTCTGCTTTGCCATCCCTGATTGTGATGGAATAATAAATCCCGTACAGTTTGGCAAAAAGAGGAAGAGCCAATGAATGAAAAAAATGCCTTGCTGATAGAAAGCGCATTCAAGGAATATTATTTTAACCGTTTTGATCTGATACATGTTCCACAAAGAGCTACGGAAAGAGAATTTGGATACCAAAAATTCAATTCTGGAATGACTAGGCACCTTGTTGTAAAAAATGACAAGGAATTACATCTCATGCTGATGAAGGAGGTCCCATCTGACGTGTACTGCTCAAATGCATACTATATGTTTCCAAATCTTCCCATGTCAGAAAAAGACTGGAAAGGTGCTGATATGATATTTGATATTGATGCAAAAGACTTGGCCCTTCCATGCAGAAAAGATCATACCATCTTCAAGTGCAGCTCCTGCAACAATTCTGTAACTGAATTCCAGTCCCAGTGTCCAAAATGTGGTTCTGGAAAATTTGAGACTACATCTGTAATTTGTAAAAATTGCATATCCGAGTCTAAAAAAGAGGTGACAAAGCTTGTTGATATACTTACAACTGACCTGAATGTGAAAAAGGAACAGATCCAGACATATTTTTCTGGAAATGAGGGGTTTCATATTCGTGTAACCAATGCTGATTACGAACCATTGGGTTCCCAGGAAAGAGCAGACTTGGTAGACTATATCATGTTCAATGGTGCAATACCTGAATCATTTGGAATCCGGCGACAAAACAATTCCAAGTCCCTGCTTCCCACCTTTGAGGAAAAAGGATGGCGAGGCAGGGTTGCACGTAAATTATTTTCATCAAAATCAAAGGTACCAAAAGTTACACGCGAAATAATTGCAAGCGGCTATTCTGCATTTCAGGTACAACTAGAAGAGATCAAAAAAACAATGGGGGTGAGAATTGATCCCAAGGTAACCATGGATATACACAGAATATTTAGGCTTGAGGGATCAATTAACAGCAAGAGCGGCCTTTCAAAAATTCAATGTACCAACCTTGATTCTTTTGATCCATTCTCGGAAGCATGTCTTCTTGGAGATGATAATGTGGAGATAATGGCAGACTGTCCATTGCAAATACGACTAAAAAACAAGAAGTTTGGTCCATACAAGAGTGAAATTGTTTCTCTGCCAAAGTACGCTGCAGTTTACATGTTGTGCAAAGGACTGGGAAATGCAATCTGAAAAAAATCTTGATTTGACTTATTAATGGTGTTTTGCGAAAGAAACTAGGTAGACATTAGTTTGACACAAAGGAAGGTAGCCTGATTTTGTACAATTCATCGACCCAGTCCAGCCCGCCACCACGCGATGCTAGTAAATATATCAAAGTTGGTATCGTTGCTCTAATAGCTATTGTAATTTTTGTCCTGACAAGCAATCAGGCAGTAATCATGTACATGAACTCGCAAGAGTTTGGCACTCTGTTTACAAAGCCACTTTACTTTTCATTGCTCTCTGCAGTGGTTTTGGCATCCATTGCGTTGATACGGGTAAACATCAAAAACCGATCATCAATCTCATGGTATGCCCTCAACACCATCCTGACATTTTTCAAGAGGGGAAGCAATTATTCCGTAACAGAAACCATTCCAAGTTTCAAGGATTACAAACTAAATGTTCCAAACTTTATCATCTGGCAAATAACAAAAGTTGTACTTTTTGGTGCATTCTTTACAAATCTAATGTTTGGGTTTGCACTTGCCTACCTAATTGATGGGCACAGTTTGGGTGTTAACAGCATATGGCAGATATTCTCACTTCCATTTGTTACACCGCCTACTGATCCAGCTTACGCCGCAACTCATGTAGTGCCAATGATTCCGTCATTGACAATTCTTGTTCCTCCAATACTTGCTGTAATCGGTCTCCGACTTGTACTCTATGTGGGATTGCAAAACATTGTGGGACTGGTCACCAGATATCTACAAGATGCAGCAAAGGGCAAGCCAAAGGTTCTTGATTATATTTCCACAATTGAGGCAATACTTGGAATTGGAATCATCTGGGCTGGAATTAACATGTTCTTTACAAACCAAATTGATTACAATACCAGGTATGCCATAGGTGGTACACTAGCTGCAGGCTTGGCACTTGTTGCATTTTATTTCATTGACAAGTTCAAGTCTAGGGTAATCATATTTCCATCAAAACGTGACATCTACATTCGCGTACTTGTTTTGGTAATAATTGCACTAGTTGCCGGTTCCATAATGATGGTAAACAACAGCATTGCCGATGCAAGAAAAATAGAATTTCTTGGTCCATACAAGGCAGAGCAGATAGGTGTAAACAGATACCTTGGACAATTAGATCAGATAACAGTAGTTCCAAATAATGTAAAGCTAAGCTCTGTTGCGCCAAGCGACATTCCAAACTATGTTGCACAAAATAACGATCTGTTGAACAAAGTTCGAGTCTGGGATTGGGATGCAGCATTTGCAAAACTAAAGCCTGAGATCGGCCTCATACCGTATGTAGATTTTGAAAATAACGACATACTGAGATTCAATGATACTCTGTATTGGACTGCATCTATGAAACCTATACTGCCAGATTCCGTTACCCAGGAGAACCAGTGGTATAACCAACATCTTGTCTATACTCATGTTGACAATGGTTTTCTTACACTTAATGCCCAAAATGGAACAATTGTTGACAGCAACAAGTTCTTCAAGCAACGAATGATTTACTATGGAGAGGGCGGCCTATTCTCAGAAACATGGGCTGCCTATCCGCAGAACAGACAAACCTCTGCTGAACTAAACAATGCGACATACAATGGAACTGGGGGAATTGAAGTCTGGCCGCCAATAAGCCAGCTCTTTGAACCCAACTTTTTCTTGTCATATCCAACTGAGCCAATACACATCCTCCGATACAGGGATGTACACGACAGAATGCAGCTGCTCTATCCATACTTCCAGTATGACTTGCTTGGCAAGCAACTAGACATTCTTCCTGTAAGCGATGGGCAAAAGACATACTGGCTTGTACCTTTGGTTGTAGGTTTTGATACTAGCAATGTTCCATGGTCAGTTAGCAATCCATACTTGAGACTGGTAGGATATGCGTTGGTTGACATTTACAATGGCAAGGTTACCTTGATAAAAACTGGTGATGACTTTTTCACAGACATGTTTGCAAGTCAGTATCATGACCAGTTCATTGACATGCCATCATGGCTTGGCAAACAACTCAAATATCCAGAGGCCCTCTTTAACTGGAAAGTTGAGATGTTCAACATTTACCATGTGACAGATACTTCAACATTCATACAGGCAAAAGATTTCTACGAAGTCCCAGATGGTCTTGGAACTTATTATGTGGAAGAGAAACCGCCTGGATTTGACAAGCCCACATATGTCGGCATACTCTCGCTTGAGCTACGAGGCTCTCAAGGGAGAAACTTGGCAGGCTATATGATTGTGCAAAATGATGCTCCAAACCTTGGCAAGATGCAGTTTTACCAAGTTCCGCTTGATTCCAAGACAAAACTTTTGGGACCAACTGCAGTACGCGAAGCGTTATCAAGAGAATCAGCCTTTGCCCAGCTGCAAACCCTGCTTAGAACCCCTAGGGTTGGAGATAATATTTTGTACAGGATAGGGAACCAGGACGTTTACTTTATTCCTGTTTATACCGCAGGTTCTGGTGGTGTGGTTACACAGCTAGGAACCATTGCAGCAGTGGGTGCTGCATTTGATGGTGAATACTTTGTTGGCCTAGGAAACACGCCACAGGAGGCATTTGCTGCTTATCTGGCAAAAGTCAGCGGCGTTGCACCAGATACTGTCACTGCTGCACTGCAACTAGACGAATCATCTAGGATATCTACCATAAAAACAATACTTGGTGACCAAAAGATAACAATACTTACTCCAATGTCAATCCAGTTCCCGCTTACATTTGAGGAAGGCAAGGTGTCCTTTATACAACAATCCGACCTTAACAATACAAAGAGTCTCATATCGGAATTTGTGAAAGACTTTGTACAACAAAACAATAACAAGATATTGTTTTGGCAGGAAAACGGTACGGTAAAACTTGGAGCTGTAACAGTAGATAACAGCGTACCGGAACTGCACTATATCACAATAGGTGTAAAGTAGTTTGCTGCTAGTTGTAGACAATGGCTCTGTCTACACTTCCTCACTCTTGGACTGTATGAGAGATCTTGGTGTACCGTTTGAATCTCATGTATTTTCTGATGTATCCTCGATAGATATTGGCAAGTATTCCTCCATAATATTGTCAGGAAGGCGAAAAAACAATCCACAAATGAATGCGATAAACTCGCGACTAGTCATACACTCACTAGATGCGGGCAAGCCATTGCTTGGTATTTGCTATGGTGCAGAAATTCTTGCACTAACTCTGGGCGGGACAATAAAAAAAATGACATCTCCTCGCCATGGATTACATCAAATACAAATCATAGAAAATAATCCTCTGACAAGTGGAAAGATTGATGCCTTTGAAAGCCACTCGTACATGATATCAAAACTTGACCCTACTTTTATCCAGATCGCATCATCTGATGATTGCAAGTTTGAGATATTCCGGTATGGCAACAAAAATATTTTTGGAACACAATTTCATCCAGAGATGAGTGTGGACGGAAGATCTTTTTTGAAAAAATTTTCTTCCATTAATGGTATTAATAATACGTAAATTATTGGTTCCTTGATGGACCCTACCCATACGCTAGAGATACCAATTGTAAAAGAGGAAAACATTTGTCTACCGCTTGTTGTAAGTGCTGTATCAAAATACTGGGGAGTTGACTTGCCGCTAAAAGAAGCTGCAGAGATTGCAAAAAAATATCAAAACATGAAAGGCAGTATACTCATAGAGGGTGTTGAGCTTGCAGAAAGGCATGGCCTTGCTGGCGTTATAATAAATTCCACTCTAAAAGAGCTCAAAAAAATGATCGACATTGGTGTACCGCCAATTGTTATCTTGCCTGGGGTAAAGGATGTAGTACAGCATGCATCGCTGATTGTGGGATATGACGAGACAGAAAAGACAATTTTTCACTATATACCAGAGCCTGAAAAGATAGGAGCTATACCTGAGAAGATATTTGATGAACAGTGGCAGGAAGATGACAGGCTGATGATCTTGCTTGTTCCACAAGACATACTTCCAGACATCAACACATTTGATGAAAAAAAAATAAAATCAAACAGGCTGTGTTTTGACGGGGAAAAGCTACGACTGCAGGGAAAGACTGGTGAGGCAATGGAAAAACTAAGGCAGGCCCTTGAAATTAACAAGTCAAACTCTACTGCCATGTGTCTTTTGGCAGGAATGTTAAACGACCAAAACTCTAGCGAGTCAGTATCTTACTATAACAAAACCATAGCGTTGCATTCAAAATACTATCTTGCATACAGGGGGCTTGGAAATTATTATCTCAAGACAAAGGACTATTCCAATGCAGAAAAATACTATACCCTTGCACTGGAGGTTGACTCGACAAGATTTGCGCCAATTTACAAAAATCGTGGACTGGTAAGATATGAACAACAAAAACTTGGTGCTGCAAAACAGGATTTTCAAAAATATCTAGAGCAGATGCCTGAAGCACATGACAGGGCTGGGATTGAGCAGGCAATATCACAACTATGATTTCTTCAGACACTTCACAAAAGATTTAACGCTCATTTTGCAATCAAGGGTACATGGGATGCATTTTTTGCAATATAGTAAACGGGACAATTCCCGCAAAAAAGCTATATGAAACCCAAAACTCACTTGCCTTCTTGGATGCTTTTCCGCTTGCAAGAGGCCATACTCTTGTGATTCCAAAGAACCACTATGACAAGGTCCAGCAGATGAGCAAGCAAGACAATTTGGATCTCTTTGAAACAGTACAAGTGATGGCTGGAAGGCTTGAATCTATTTCTTCATCTGTACTAATTGCAATCCATAATGGAAAGGAAAGCGGGCAAGAGGTACCGCATGTGCATGTGCACCTGATCCCTAGAAGCACTTCTGATGGTGCAGGTCCAGTTCATAGCATGTTTTCAAAAAGGCCATCCCTTGATGAAAATGAACTTGAAAAGATAGCAAAAATTATCCAAAACAAATGAGTGCGGAGTGCGGGAATTGAACCCGCGACCTTCAGCTTGGGAAGCTGACGTCCTACCAGGCTGGACTAACTCCGCTGAATCAAAATTTGGTGTCTAACATTATATAGGTACGTCCTACTTCGTGCCTAACTTAATGAATAAACTTGCTTTCTTTTTCTAGTTTTAGAATTTGACAGTCGATTAGAATTACGACTTTGATTGTTCGCAGTCTAATCTCCAACCATCTTTTCTATTTCGTCGATCATTCTTGGGTTCAGTGAGCAATGCTGACCATAACCTGTAGATTTTGGAATAATTAGATTAGCTTTGATTAGAACTTGGACTAGCTTTGATTAGAACTTGGACAGCTCCTTTGACATTACCTCTCTCGTGTTTTGGAAAGCTTTTCTGAAGATTATCAACAGAAGTATGTTTGCCACCAATGTATCCGTAAAAATACATCTTTCTTAGAATCTGGATGGCAAAAGAGTCAAATTTCATTATGTGATGTATTACACTGATGTATATCAAAACTATGTAATTAATTACATACTAGTAGGTAAATATTTAAATAAACAAACATTGTTACTAAAACTATGAGTGTAACGAACCTAAAGAAAAGATCTGGAACTAAACTTTCTTCCAGAAAAGAAACAGTGTCTAAAAATATGATAGAAGTTGGACCTCTGGCAAGTACCTTTCCATGCTCAGAATCTAGAATCCTGGATCACATGGTTACAATGAATGACTTTGACTATTCCATTTCAGACATTTCCAAAATTTCCGGAGTAGGTTTTAAAACAACTCTAAATGTTGTACACAAGCTGGAAGACCAAGGAATTTTGAAGAGAACAAGAAAGATTGGAAATGCCATATTGTACAAGCTGAATCCAGATTCATCTCAGGCAAAATCAATAGGCAAGCTAGCATTTGAGATTGCAAAAAAGAGAATCAGGGAAAAAATCTAACTTCATACCCCATTCTTGCCAAAATTATGAAAAGGTGCGGTTACCTTGTAGGCCGATCATGCGCAAATATCTTGCATCATCAACCAAAGAAGTAACAGTATCAGTGAGATCTGAAAACACCCAAAGGGATTAGTTGCCTTGAATCTAATTCTGAAAGCACCTGATCCCACTAATCCGACATTATATCCAAGTATATTCTGATAAGAATATATGTTACTTAGCATATATTCTGTATAGAATATGATAGTAGGCAAACCGCCTGAGAAGATAGTCGACAGGAAAGATGAGGTGGGCAAGATAGTAGATACCATGATGAATCCGAGATCCAATGTGAACTATGCCTTGATAGGACATCGAAGGATTGGCAAGTCGACCATACTTGGAGAGGTAAGGCGCAAGTTAGAAGATAAACTGATTGTGGCATACATAGATTTTGGAGAGTTTAGATACTCGCCAGTTGATCTTGCAGAAAGATTGACCGAGGATCTTACGCAGGCCTATTACAATACCTTGCCTGCTACATCAAAGATCAAATCCAAGGTGACATCTGCACTAGCACAGCTAAGGGAGATAAAACGAGTCCGCGCAAGGCTTGTTGCAGGAATTGACGAACATGGAAGCCCGACAATTGGGATAGACCCATACGTAAAAGAAAGGGAGGAGAATTATCTCAAGGCATTAACGGATACATTTGATTATGCAAACAAGATATCCAAGGCCTCAGGCAGACGGGTTGTCATAATGATAGACGAGTTCCAGCATATCATAGAGTACAAAAAGTTCAATGATCTCAAAAACATACTTGATGTCATCAGGGCAATACTTGAACGCAGAAAGAATGTCTCGTTCATAGTAAGCGGCTCAAGAATACATTACCTGAAAAACATTCTTGCAGAGGGTGGCAGCCCGCTCTTTGGCCATTTTGTCATACTTGAGATAAAGGAATTGGCAAGAAACTATGCAGAAGATCTATTTCTAAAATCGCAGCCTGTTGCAAGCAAACAGGATGCGCAATTGGCATTTTCACTTGTAGGGGGACATCCATTCTATCTAGTAATGTTATCACATGCATACAAAAAGAATGAATCACTGACAGATACCTACAAAGAATTGCTTACAAGTACCACTGGTGCTCTGTGTATCTATGTCAACTATATTGTAACAGAAGACCTGGGCTCTGATTACAAGGGCACAGCATACTGGAAGATACTTGTTTGTCTTGGTACAGGCCAAAAGACCGTATCTGATATTGCAGAAAAGACCGCACTTAAGATGACAAGTCTTCCCAAGTTCCTAACCAAATTGATAGAATACGATTTAGTTCAAAAAATTGGTGGCAAGTACGGCATAACAGACAAGGTAGTTAGGGACTTTTTTAGCAGCTACCAGCCATAAGGTAATTTCGCTATTCTAGTTGTACAATCGTATTGACACAAAACGTCTGAAAAATAAGGGCTTGATATCAAGAACTATGGTTTTCTTGTTGATGTAATACAGACTGCACCAAGCTTTGGAACTTGCTGCACAAATGATGTTGTTACCTTATAGATTGATCATGCGCAAATATCTTGCATCACCAACCAAAAAAGTACAGCACCTCCTATGCTGTATATTGAAAAGTTAGACAGTGGTGATATCATTTAAGAATCCAGACGTAAACAAGGCACCAAAAGCGTTATTTTCACTCATAAATTTAATGAGCAAACCAAGCCAACATTATATAGTTTGGTTGGCAAATTAATCTATGGATGCAAAATGTCCAGAATGTGACAAGGTTGCAATACTTGATGACGAAGTGACAAGTGTCAAATGTCCCCACTGTGGGTTTGAGGCAAAATATGATGACTATCTTAATTTGATGAGGCAAAAGGTTGGGGACCTTGCAGAAAATTTTCAGTTTGACAGACCTGGTTTCTAGTTTACCAAAACGATCCCTTGTCTGAACAATCCAAATGCGCTCCACAGTTTGTGCATATCATGTGGCATGCTTGCATTGAAACCATTATTTTATCACAACGAGGACACTTGATTGATTCATTCAATAACATAGCAACGTGTTTGCATTTTTAAAAGATTTAGGTAACATCTGTCAAGTTTGTGGCTCATGCCTTCTGACACAACTTATACAATTTGTTCTAACCTGACAGTCCCAAAGATTAATTAATAGTTTAAAGATTTTTTTTACTACTTGGCTACATTCAAGCTGAACATATCTGATAAGAAAGGAAGAACCATCACCAAAGAGGTAAAGGAAAAGGAGGCTGGACCATTTTTGGGTGTGACAGTTGGTGCCGAACTTGATGCTGCATTGATAGGAGAAGCTGGCAAGCTAAAGATAACTGGTGGCAGTGACAAGTCTGGAGTTCCACTGAGAGCAGATATTCATGGCGGTGCAAGAAAATACATTTTGTTATCAAAGGGTATCGGATTGCGAGATGCTGAAAACGGACAGCGAGTCCGCAAACTTGTAAGAGGTAATACAGTGACAGAAGAAGTCTATCAGCTAAATTGCTCTTTTGATGGAGAGCTCAAGATAGAAGAAAAACCAGCTGAAGAATCTGCCGAGAAAAAGGCATAGGTTAACATATTCGTTTTTTTTATCTTTGTACGTGCACTGGAAAGAAACTCTTCCGGACTGGTATGTAAAAAAATATGGTTATCAACCATGTGTAAACATCGGAACTGCAGGTCATGTCGATCACGGAAAGACTACTCTTATTCAAGCCTTGACTGGTGTATGGACCAGCGCACATAGTGAAGAACTAAAACGAGGAATTACAATCAAAGTTGGTTATGCTGATGCTGCATTTTACAAGTGTAAAAGCTGTGAAGTTCCACTTGGTTATTCTGTAACACCAAAATGTAACAATTGCGGAAAGGAAAGCGAGCTGTCTCGTGTTGTAAGTTTTGTAGACAGTCCTGGTCATGAAAGCCTGATGGCAAACATGTTGTCCGGGTCTGCCTTGATAGATGGAGCAATGCTCTTGGTTGCAGCAAATGAAAAAGTTCCGCAACCACAAACAAAAGAACACTTGCTTGCATTGCAGACACTTGGGATAAAACAAGTTGTTATTGTTCAAAACAAAGTTGATTTGATATCGTATGAGCAAGCCATGGAAAACTATGCAGACATTGTAAAATTTGTCAAGGGGACAAGCGCTGCCAAGGCTCCCATCATTCCAATCTCTGCGCAGTCAAAACTAAACATTGATGCACTAATTGGTGCCATTGAAGATTCAATACCCACTCCTGAACGTGATGATAAAAAAGACACCGTAATGCATGTTCTTAGGTCATTTGATATCAACAAGCCTGGAACCAAGATTAAAGACATCAAAGGTGGAGTTATTGGAGGAAGTATCATTCAGGGAATATTCAAGGTAGGGGATGAAATTGAGATAAAGCCTGGCCTGCCAAATGAAAAGACTGGCAAATACGAATCAATCTTTACAGAGATTGCATCTCTTGGGACTGGTGCAGGTATAGTAAAGGAAGTAAAGGCTGGCGGGTTGATAGCACTCGCAACCAAACTTGATCCTGCCATGACTCGAAGTGATTCATTGATAGGCTCTGTGATAGGAAAACCGAATACTCTGCCAGAAAATTCTTACAGCGCAAAAATTGAGGTAAGTTTGTTTGATACTGCAGTGGGCTCAGGCGAAGAGATCAAAGTCTCTGCAATCCAGACAGGCGAGTCATTGAGACTAAGTCTTGGGACTGCACCACTGTTATCCAAGGTAACAAGTGTGAGGGGGAAGACAGTTGAACTACAGTTCAAAAGACCTGTATGCATCTTTGAGAACAGCAAGGTGGCAATAAGTCGAAGAATATCTGAAAGATGGCGACTGATTGGTGCTGGTGTATCAAGTGGTTAAGGTAATTTGTGACTCTAGTTTTCTTGTACTTGTTGCCTCGACGAGGATAAAAAATATCTCAAACGTGGAGACAGAGATTGGTACCTTGGAATATATTGTGCCAAACATGGTTATACGAGAACTTGAAAAACTAGCTCTTGACGATAAAAAAAAAGCTCTGCCCAAAATGCACTAAAAATTATAAAAAATTTTCAAACAATTGATATCTCGGGAAGATCTGTTGACGACGCTCTGGTCTCTTATGTAAAAGAAAATGGTGGAATAGTGGCTACAATTGATGCCAAGCTCAAGGCAAGGATAAAAAAAAATGGTGGCTCGGTTCTTTCTGTTTCAAGTGACAAGATTGTTCTTGAGCCAAGCAAGCTTTAATTTTGGCAGAACGAAAAATTAAATTGTGTTCGAATACAAGGGAGTCAAAATACAGTGGCTTGGCCATGACTCTTTTCTGCTGACTGGAAATATCAAAATAATGACTGATCCATTTAAAATAACAAAACAAGAAAAAGCTGACTTGATTTTAATATCACACAATCACTTTGATCACTGTAACATAGACGATCTAAAAAATGTCTCAACGGGTGACACCACCATTGTTGCTGCAAATGAATGCATTGACATGTTGAAAGGATTTGCCTTTAAGGAAAAGATTGGAATCTCTCCAGGACAAGAAAAAACTGTGAGGGGCATCAAGATCAAGTCTGTTCGTGCATATAATTTAGACAAGATAAATCCTGATACTAAAAAACCGTTTCATCCAAAGGAGGATAACAAAGTGGGCTTTCTGATATTGTTGAATGGTATCACGATATACCATACTGGCGACACTGACCTGATTCCAGAAATGTCTGATCTCAAGCCTGACATTGCTCTTGTGCCTGTTAGTGGGACATATGTGATGACCGCACAAGAGGCAGCTAAAGCAATAGAGAAGATCAAGCCAAAAATTGCAATCCCGATGCATTATGGAACAATTGTTGGCAGCGAAAAAGATGCCCATGATTTTAAACAGCTGGTAAAATCTTGCGATGTTCAAATTATTGCAAAAGAGTAGCGAATTTACAAGCATGTCCAACAGTTACCTCGCTGTTTCATTGACCTCGCTGAGATTTTGCAGGCATCCTTTCTACAATTCTCTTGGTCTGTTGTTTGGATAGATTTGATGATTCCTTTCGCCATGGATTTATAAACAGAATACATTCACCAAAAAATTAACTTGATCCAAGATGCCAAACTGTTTAGTATACGAAAATTTGATTTTCATTTGAGGCATCTGCTTGTAATTGGAATTCTTGCAACTTCATTTTCTATCTCTGCAATGGTTAGGTCCCAGGCTGCTGATTATGGATTTCAACTAAACGAGTTTGATCCGTTCTTTAATTATCGTGCAACCCAGTACTTGCTTGACAATGGACTAAATGCATATGTTCATTGGCATGACACCATGAGTTGGTATCCAGCTGGGCGAGATGTTTTTGCTACTTCCCAGGTTCCATTGCACGTGACAGATGCAGTTTTATTTAAAATATTTGGCGGCGGAATGAGCCTCTATGACTTTACTATAATTTTCCCAGTAGTCTTTGGTTCGATGACTGCAATAGTAATATTTGCTCTGGTGCGAGTTTTGGCTGGTACAAGTGCAGGGCTCTTTGCATCGCTCTTCTTTGCCCTGTCTCCACCAATTATAGTCAGGGGAACAATTGGCTGGTTCAAGTCTGAACCTCTCGGTTTGTTTTATGGACTGTTGGGAGTATACCTGTTTCTTAGTGGGCTAAAATCAGAGAACAAGAAAATTGCCATATCAAAATTGGTAGGTGGTGGGTTCTTTCTTGCAGTAGGTTTTGCATCTTGGGGTGGAATAGAATTCTTCCTGCTTCCGCTTGGCATATTCTTTATCGCCCTGCCTTTCCTACGAAAAGATCACAATTTCCTGCTCTGGGCAGTTCCATTGTTTGTAATAGTAACCATGGTAATATCTGGAGGACTATTTGCAAGACCAGGACCATCCTTTGTCTTTGGTGCAAGGGGGCTTGCAATGATTGGTCCTACCATACTGCTTGTCATAATAATTTTCATTCAAAAGTATAGCAAAGAACAACATCGTATGCGCAACAGCCTGCTGGCCATGGTTGCACTGTTGATAGTAGGTGGTGCAGTCTTGTCTGCAACCTCTTTTGGTTCTGTAAGTTTCCGTTATCTTAATGCAATGAATCCCTTTTTGACTTCAGAGGATCCATTGGTTGACTCGGTTGCAGAGCATGCCACCCCTACACTTGCACAAAACTTTAGCTACTTTTCGGTGCTGATGATTTTTGCGGGCCTTGGAATCTGGCTTGTGTTTAGAAAAAAAAATGGGGACCAAAACACATCAAGATTTTCGCTTAAAAATGAGATGATTGTATTTGCGTTGATAATTGGTATCGCGGGAGCATATGCGGGATCGACTTTCTCTAGATTGGAATTGCTTACGGCAACTTCTGTAATCATACTTTCATCCATAGGTCTTGCAGCACTTGTAGCAAATGTTTTCAAACGGGAAAACAAGCAGGTCCAAGTCATCGAGCCATCAAAGAAAGGAGGCTCCTCAAGAAAGGAAACTCCGGTAAAGAAGACAATTGATCTGCTTGGAAGAGTTCCAAAGATAGCGTTTGTTGCAGTCATTGTAGCATTACTAGTTGTTCCAGCTTTGTATCCTGCCAATGCAAACTGGATAGCAATAACAAAGTCTCCACCTACCATTCTTAACGGGGGATCAAATTTTGCCATTTCTACTGATGACTGGCCAGATGCCATGAACTGGATTAAAAATAATACTCCAACAAATTCCGTAATTGCCTCCTGGTGGGACTATGGATACTGGATACAGACTCTGGGAGGAAGAACTACACTTGCTGACAATTCCACAGTTGATACAAACATCATAGCCAACATTGCAAGAATTCTCATGAGTTCTCCTGATGAGGCATGGAAGATGCTAAACAAAGCCGGCGCAAACTATGTCCTAGTTTACGTTGTAGGCCAAAAGTTTACCTCAAGCAATCAGGATCTTTACGTACTTGGAGGGGGAGGAGACGAGAGCAAGAAACAGTGGTTCATGAAAATAGGAGGCCTTGATTCGTCCAAATACCTGCAAGACGATTCCTTTACACCAACTGACTATTTCTGGCACGATACTTTGCTTGGACAAATGTTCCCGTTTACTCCTCTAACATACTATGATCCAAACACCCACAACGAGTCGCCTACCTATACTACTGGCTATACTGCAATTTACTCAAAGACCATCAAGTATCCTGCAAATGGAACCGGGCCACTACGCCTAGTGTATTCGTCTCCAAGCTTGGATAGGAAAGACTCGGGTGTCTTTTCTGGTGTATTGATTTATCAGGTCAATCCAGATTACAAGCCTCAAGCATCATCTACCACATTGCAGGGAAATAGTTCTACCACATTGCAGGGAAATAGCTCTACTATCGTAAAACCTACAACCACCACAGGTAGCGGTGGAAACATTGCAGTGATTGATACAAAATTTGGAGAGATAAAATTCAGATTATTTGATAACGTTGCACCAAAGACAACCGCAAACTTTGTCAAGCTTGCCAATTCTGGTTTCTATGACGGGACTGTATTTCATAGAATAATGCCGGGATTTGTGATACAAGGCGGTGATCCTAATACGATAAAAGGTGACAGGAGTACCTGGGGACTTGGAGATGCGGGATATACAATTCCTCCCGAATTTAGTACCAGCCTGAATTTCACAAAATACATGGTAGGCATGGCACGAGGCGGCGATCCAAACAGTGGCAGCTCCCAGTTCTTTATCACAGTTGGTGATGCTCCATGGCTAAATGATCAGTATACTCTATTTGGTCAAGTCATATCTGGCCAAAATGTTGTTGACCAAATTGCATCACTCAAGACAAATCCTGACACTAACCAACCAGTTGATGCTGATTCTGCACGCGTGTCAAAAATTAGTATAGAATCATCTAACAGTACTGTGAAATAAAACTGGTTTTTACTTGTACCTGTCTGAAATGCGATACCTTGCATATTTGTCATCTGGAGAATATTTTCCTGGATGAACAGTGACAGTCGGCTGTCCGCATTTGGGGCACTGGTCTTTTAGGGTGTATCTCTTACAATCTGTACATTTTCTCATTTGAAAGTGCATTCTGCTAGCCTTCTCTTGTCTTCTTTGATTCTTCCCTTGTAAACTTGAAGGTGCCACCCTTCTTCTCTATTGCATCCTGGACAGCAGAAAGAATTGGTTTTAGTTCCTTTTCCGCCTCCTTGAAGTTTGGAGCAGTGAGAGTAATGCGATACTTGGGAGCTCCGATATACGTCACAGAAATCTCCTGTTTGTTTGCAGTAGCATCAATTAATGCATGCTTGATTATTTCAATACCGTTTGACTTGTTGCATGTAATCTCAAAGATTCCTCGTATCTCAACATGGGGAACTTGGATCTTTGCACCAAGTTCTGCAATTACAGCCAATGCCTTTGGAGGGATACTGAGATTATCTAGAATGGATATTCCTTTTGCTGAAACTTCTGAAAATGCGTCATATACAGAGCCAAACTTGTCAACTAGGACATTCTCTAATTTTGTCATCTCGGACGCAGACAAGCTGACACGAGACTTCATGTTTTCAATAAGAGCTTCTTCTTTTTCGCCGCGCTTTATCTCTAAAAGTTTCTTCTTTTTTTGATCAGACGATACTTGCTTTAATGACAAGTCTATTTCAGAACGTCGCGGGTCTACACGTTTTACAAGTAGGACTTTTTTCTCACCTGCCTTGAGAAACTTTGCTACATTCCTTATCCAGCCAGTAGCAATTTCTGAAACATGCAAGAACCCTTGTATGTTGTTGAACTCATCAAGTGAGACATATGCTCCCTGATCTACTATCCTTGTTACAGTTGCAATAACAATCTCTCCCACCTCGGGAAAATCTTGGACAGTTGTCGTCATAGCCTTCAAATTTATTGTACATAATTTAATGTTGTTGCTGACTAAAAGTCAATTCCTTTTTTTGCTTTTACCCCAGACTTGAATGGATGTTTTATTTCCCTCATTTCAGTAACAAGATCTGCTTTTTCTATCACTTCGTCTTTAACATGATTTCCTGTAAGGACCAAGTTGACATCATCTGGCTTGTTTGAAATAATTTCCAAGACATCTTTTAGATTTACTAGGCCAAGATTTACTGCATAATTAATCTCATCTAATATCACAATGTTGTATTTTTTTGAATTGATTTTTTCTTGTGCAACCTTGAGTGCCTCCTCTGCCACTTTTTTATGGTCCTCAATTGGGCTCTTGTCGTCTAGTATTCCGACAAAGCCCTTGCCTATTGCGGTGAGCTCAAACTCTGGCTCAAGCCTCTTCGATGATGTCATCTCGCCATAATGCCAAGAGCCCTTGATGAATTGTATCATGCAGACTTTGTGGTCATAGCCTATCGCGCGAAGAGCCATCCCGAGGGCTGCGGTTGTCTTTCCCTTTCCCTTTCCGGTGTAAACTATGACCAAACCCTTTGACATTGAGAATATTTTTTTGTGCGCTAGGTAAAAAGATTGGGTTGGAAAAAACAAGGCAAAACCACAGCTTAAAATGTTGCATGACAAAAATTTGAGTAATATAAGATGGCTAGAAATTATAATTATGATGTACTAATTGTAGGAGGAGGCCCGGCAGGCCTGTCAGCAGCATGGGGTGCTGCAAAAAAAGGTCTCAGTGTTGCGGTGCTTGAAAGGGATGAGGCAATTGGGCAAAATGTCAGGACAAGCGGTGTGACATGGATAAAGGAGGCAAAATCATTTGGAATTCCGCCCGAGTGTTACAACGAGATAAGCAACTATGCTTTTTACTCTCCAAATAATTATGTGATAAAAAAAAGTGAGACTGCCCAGGCAGCAGTCTTGGATGTGCGAAAGACATACCAGTTTCTTGCATACCAAGCTGCAAGCGAGGGGGCAGACATTTTCTTGCGGACCAATGTAACTGATGTGATAAAAAATGAAAATGGAAAGCTAGGCGGTGTCAAGGCGACCTCGCTCAAAGAAGAACTGGTTTTTAATTCAAAACTTGTCATTGATGCAAGTGGTTTCTATTCTGTTGTTGGAAGATCTCTTGGGATTGCTTTGCCGTGGAAAAGATTTGGGGCAGGTGCAGAGTATGAAGCCTATGTAGACAAGGTAAGCCCTGACACGTGGTATCTCATGGTTGGCTCGCAGTATTCTCCTGCAGGCTATGCATGGGTTTTTCCCTTGGGAAAAAACAAGGTCCGCATAGGGGTAGGTGTTGGCAAGCCCAACTCTCAGGCAGATGCCAGCAAACTTTTGATCGAGTTGCTTGAAAAAAGGCCAAAACCCCTGGATGACCTTGGCAGAATTGTTCCAGTAGAGTTTCATTATGGCCTTATTCCAAACGAGGGACTGCGCGAGTCGACAATAGCTGACAACCTGATAATGGTCGGAGACTCTGCGGGACAGGCAAACCCGCTGGTCCTGGAGGGAATTAGGTATGCGATTGAGTTTGGCAGGGCTGCAGGAAGAATTGGCGGAGAGTCTGTGGTTCGGGGGGATACGTCCAAGGAATCACTGAAATCATATGAAGAAACAATGAAAAAAGCAATAGGATCAAAGATTGCAGCTGCAGTAAAGGTGCAGTACAGGTGGCTGAACCTAAGCGACCAAGAATGGGACAAGGAGATTGAAATCATCGGTGAACTTTCTGCTGAAGAATTTCTTGATTTTATCAAGGCAGACTTTGGCATGACAAGCATGCTAAAACTTGCTGCACACCATCCAAAACTTGCACTGCGCCAACTCTTTCAAATTATAAAAAACACTGGCAAAGACTCTGAGGTATGAATATACCAAGAATTGTTGTTGCTGGTGCCACAAGCGGCGTAGGAAAAACATCGATAACAACTGCGATAATACATGGACTAAAGCAAAGGGGGTACTCGGTCCAGCCGTTCAAGGTGGGGCCTGACTTTATCGATCCTAGCTATCTAAGCTCGGTATCAGGAACGATTGCGCACAACCTTGATTCCTGGATGATGGGAAAAAACGGAGTCCTCAAGAACTTTGTCCAAAATTCGCAAGAAGATATTTCCATAATTGAGGGCGTGATGGGATACTATGATGGGTTTAGTGGCAAGTCAAGCTTTGCAAGCACATATGATGTTGCAAACATAACAAAATCAAATGTAATTCTTGTTTTGGATGCAAGCAAGGCTGCTCGCTCTATTGCTGCAACTGCATTGGGTTTCAAAAATTTTGAGAAAAACTCTAGAATATGCGGTGTAATACTAAATAAAATTGGAAGCAAAAAACATGAGATGCTGTGCAGGGATGCGCTAAAAAAAGTAGGACTTGAAATTCTTGGAGTGATTCCACGGGACAATGACCTCAATCTGGAATCTCGACATCTTGGCCTGATACCTGTACGGGAGAAGCAATCACTTGACAACAAAATAAAATCAATTGCCAAGTCACTCTCAGGTTTTATTGAAATTGAAAAAATTATCAAGCTTGCCAAAAATGGACCCAGTCTGCCAAAAATTCCTCCCAGAAAGAACAAGAAGATACAGACAAGGATAGCAGTGGCCCTTGACGAGTCCTTTAATTTCTACTATCAGGACAATCTGGATGAACTACGAAGACTTGGTGCAGAACTTGTGTTCTTCAGCCCCGTCTCGGACAAAAAAATACCCGCCTGCGATGGAATCTACATTGGCGGCGGATTTCCAGAGGTCAAGGGAGACTTGCTTCAAAAAAACAAGACCATGACAAGGCTGGTAAAAAAATATGCAGAAGATGGCATGCCAATTTATGCAGAATGTGGAGGGCTGATGTACCTAACCAAATCCATAAGATACAAGTCTGGAAAATTTGCAATGGTTGGGCTTTTTGATGCTGTAACGGTAATGGAAAAGAGGCTGAAACTGAACTATACTAGTGCCAAGATTGGGGTAGGGTCTCCCTTTTCATTGCAATCAAAGACTGTCAGGGGTCACGAGTTTCATTATTCAGAACTTGACCTGGTGTCAAAGGACTCTAAATTTGCATACGACATGTCAATTGGCATTGGCATAAAAGACAAAAAAGATGGCATGACTGTACACAATACGCTTGCATCATACATGCATGTACACTTTGCCAATTCTCCAATTGCCGCCAACTTTGTAAAGTCATGCACCTCTTACTCAAAAAAGTAGGAGCAGATCTTTTGATGTTATTGGGTCTTGCCTACAGAACTAGTCTCCAGATAATTTTGATTCCAAATCACTGATGGCATTACGATTTTGATCAAGATGTGCAATTATAAAGTCGACACCAAATTTGTCAAGATATAGCACGGCCATACTTTTACCGTCATCAGAGAGTAATTTTCTTTTTACCAATTTTCTGACTATCTCGTCAAAACTCTTTCTAGTTTTATACGATGTCGCTATTTTTTGCCAATGAATCTTGCTTTTTACTTTTTGTAAACTGACATAGCTACTTTTGCCTATGATCCGCTCATCATACATCTTGAGCAGTATTGCTATCTCGTAATTCTGTAATGACATGAATGGTTATGTACAGTTATACAGTAAGTATTATATTAATATACATCATTATTATGTTCATGAAATCTCACACAAGAACAGATTTTGCTACCGCAGTGGAAAAGACCCTCGAGACCCTGAAAAGTGGTGAACCGTTCACACAGAACAAGCTGGCACAAAAAACAAAATTAAATTTTAGAACACTACAAAAAGTTTTGATTCATTTGGGGCAAGTCCAATCAGTTCTTCAAGATAATATGATTGACATTTCAGATTTAGACAATGTGAAAATTGTGCGAATGAAAGAACGGACTGGCCTGGCATCATTTCCTGAGAATATGCAAAAAATGATCATTAAAACACTATACTATCCTACTGCATCAAGAGAAGAAGAAATACTGATTCATTTACTTGTACGAAGAGCTGTATCAAAAGATTCTGCGATACATATTCCAGAAGACACTGTATTGAAAGAATTGTTGGAAATGGAATATGTTACAAAAACAAAATCTTCTTCATACTATCTAACATCGGACGGAATTATGGTGGCAAAAGGTGCACTAAAACTATATCCGGAACTAAAAGAGATCAAGGGATCAAACTAGGAAGACTTTCTTGCTGCAAGAATTTTGTATAATGCGTTTACAATTGCAGAGGCGCATGGACTGCCTCCCTTTCTGCCAATGTTTGTGATGTATGGAACATTGCTTGCACGGAGCTCGTCCTTTGACTCGACTGCGCAGACAAATCCAACTGGAATTCCAATTACAAGTGCAGGCGATGTCAGGCCCTCTTTTATCATCTGTATTACCTCAACGAGTGCAGTTGGTGCATTGCCTATGGCTACTATCCCGTGATTCATTTGCTTGGCTGCCAGTCTCATTGAAGTCTGGGCGCGTGTCTTGTTGAGTTTTTTTGCCTCCTCTATTACGATAGGATCTGATATACTGCATATCACTTGGTTCCCAAACTTTTTCATGTTGTCCTTGTTAAAACCGCCTATCACGCCATTGACATCAACTATGATGTTGCAGCCTTTCTGCAATGCATCTATGCCACTCTGTATTGCATCCTTGTGAAACACCACCTTGTTATCTCTTGCAAAATCAAAATCTGCAGTGGAATGGATTATCCTCTTTACTATTGTCCACTCGTCAGATGAGTATGGGTGGGTGCCAATCTCGCTGTCTATTATCTCCATGCTCTTGTCTTCAATTGACTGGCCCTTTTGTGTGATCATTTCTCTACCTCCTGGGCCCTTTCGATAATAAGGTCAACCATCTTCTGGTCGGTACCCAGATGCTGTGTTATCAAGACTTGGTTCAACTTGTGCTTCTCTAATGCGGGCTTGAGGTCAGCATTGATATCTGTTTTTACATGTGCGCCCTCGTGTAAAAAGTAAAAGACAATCACCAGGACCTCGGGGTCCCTTTTTTTGCATATCTGTATTCCCTGCTCTATGCTTGGCTCTTCGATCTCAAGAAAGCAATAATCTACATTTCTATAAAAATGGCCAAGCTCGTCTACTACGTATTTTATTGACATTTTTGCATTAGGGTCTTTACTTCCATGCCCTATTACCAAGACATCTACCTTGTTGTCTGGCAACAAAACTTTGCCCTTGTCAAGCGCTGACTTGATCCTGTTTCTGACCAGATTCACAAGTGTCATGTGCATGGACATGGGTTTTGTGACTAGAAATTTTACACTTGTTGTTGACTGGTACTTTATGACTTGTGTAACAGCTGCCTTTACCTTTTTTCCTGGATACAAAAAGTATGGAACTATGGTTAGTGAATCAATATCGCTTTTTAGACACTTTTTAATTCCGTCATCAATGTATGGCGGGGTTACCTCTAGGAAACAATATTCCGCAAAAGCATATCCGCCTTTCTTCTTTACTTCCTTGCAGATAACCTCGAGCTCTTCTGATGCTTCTCTTTCCTTGCTTCCTCTGTCTATTAATAATATACCTCGCTTCAACTTGTTCTCCTTGCTATTGCAATTGTAAGGTTTGGGGGGAACTTGTGTTTTTGTACAACCAGCTCTCCGCCTGAGGCCTTGATTGCAGAAGCCTCTGATACACTCGGTGTACCCTCAAATGTTTGTACAACATCTGAAGGATTTGGTATGCTGATTGCAGAAAGATCTGTCTTGTCAAAATACTCTACTGGTACATTCATCTCGCTTGATAATTCCTGCAGTCCCTTTACATCAGCTTCTTTTTTAATTGATGCAAACTTGGCAACTGATCTTGGACTCATCTGAAACTTTGAGAGGCAAAAATTCATCCCCTCTCTGATGGTATCCTTTGTGGTATCCCAGTGCAGGCCAACCCCTACTACCAGGGTCTTTGGCCTGTAAATAACAACACATCCCTTGATCTTGCTGTTTTCTATAATCTTGTCTGAAATGACAAGAAATCCCTTGCAGTCAGATGCTATCATTTCATCAAGCGACTTGTAAATGTGGACATTTTTTGGAAGCTCTTTTTTTGGCATCCACCAGTCTTTTTCCCCTGCATCTTGGAAGACTCCAATTTTTTCTTCGTTTACCATGAATGCGCTAACCTTGGTGACACTTGAAGCCTCGTCAATCTCCCAGCCAAACTCCTTTCCAAGCAGGTCTACTGCAATTGTCTTGTTTACGTCTGCTGCTGTAGTGATGACCGGGATGGCACCAAGGGCAGAGCCTATTTTTTCTGCAAGCTCGTTTGCCCCGCCCAGATGGCCTGAAAGCGTACTTATGACAAATTTTGCAGTGTCATCTATTACCACCACTGCAGGGTCTGTCTTTTTGTCCTTCATGTGTGGCGCAATCAATCTGATCACTGCACCAAGGGAGAAAATGCACACCAGCGCTTCGTTATTTTCAAACAATTCTTTTATCTTCGAGGTGGTAGACTCGTCAAACCAGTGGATATCTTTTCCATCTTGTCGAAGCTTTGACGGAGAAAATATCTTCCATGTAGAAAAATGTTTCTTCAGTAAAGTTGCTATCTCGATACCGTTTTTTGTTATCGCAATTATTGCTACACTGTCCACAAAGTTGTCTTGCTAGGTCTCAAGATATTTGTTACTACTGCTGGGGGTGGACTCCAATCACCTTACCATCAAAATCAAACATTATAACCTCGATCTCAAACTTGTTGTCAGAATATTTTCCTAGCTGCTTGTGGGCCTCTTCGCATATGATATCAAAATAACCGGAAATGTTTTTTTCATTGATTATTTCAAATACGTGCCTTGCTGTGTTTGCTTTTTTTATGCTGTCCAGTACATCTTGCGGGGCACTGCACCTTTTTGCAAGCTCTGAGAGAAATACCATGTCAACCTTTGAGCCCTTGACATGGGTCTGCTTTACGCCCATCGACATCTTTGCAAGTTTTCCTATGAATCCTGCAACATAGGCTTTTTTGATTCCCTTTTTTGCACAAACCTGAACTGTATACCCTGAAAAGTCTCCCATCTGGACAAAGCAGTGATCTGGCAGATCAAAGAGTTTCCTTGTAAAATCCTCGCTTCTTCCACCTGTTGTTAATACAACTGTATCATCTCCCATTGCTCTTGTGACTTCAATACTTTGTCTGATTGACGCTGCAAAAGATGCAGTCGAATATGGTATCACTATACCACTTGTTCCAAGAATTGAGATACCTCCTAGGATTCCAAGCCTTGGGTTGTCTGTCTTGATGGCAAGCTCTTTTCCCTTTGGAACTGATATCACTACCTTGATTCCATTTTCTGCAAGGAGGTTTCCTGCAACCTCTAAAATGTTTTCATTGATCATTTTTTTTGGCGTTGGGTTTATTGCAGCAGCCCCAATGTCTAGTCCAAGCCCGGGCTTGGTAACCCTTCCAACTCCCTCTCCCCCGTCAAGCTCTATCTTGCCAATGTTTCCAGTAAGTGTAACCTGTGTTCTTATCTCTGCCCCGTGAGTCACGTCTGGGTCGTCCCCGCCGTCTTTTATTACGGTACATGTGGCACTTTGTTTTGAAAACTCGCAACTTTCAATCCTGATCTGAATCTGTGATTTTTTTGGCAGAGTTACATTAACAAAATCTGTCTTACTTTGATTTATGATTGATAATAATGCGGCTTTTGCGCCAGCTGTTGCACATGTTCCGGTGGTAAAGCCGGTTCTCATATTTTCCTTTGGCTTGTCTTCCTCTGACATGAAATGGTTTCAACTCTATTGCGTATTAATCCTTGATATGTCATTTCAGTATGGTTGATAAAATTATCCACAGTGCCATCGCTCCAAGCCCTCCATAAAGTATGAGATGGGTAATCATTGGAGAGCCCTCCTTTTCCTGGTTGTGTTCATAATCTTGCAAGTCTTGGGCTCCAAAGTTGCGTCTAAACTCTGCAAAGTTTGGTCCAAAGTGAAACTCTTCATTTGCCGTCTTGTCATATTTTTTCCAAAAATCAGAATACTTGGTAGCTACCTCGCTTTCTGAAATCCTTGCTTTTTTCTTTTCTTCGCTTCTTAGCTGCTGGTATGCCTCCGTTACCTTTTTGAATTTCTCTCCGTTGATGTCATCCTTGTTCCTGTCTGGATGATATTTCAAGGAAAGCTGCCTGTATGCATTTTTTATCTCCTTCTGGGATGCTCCTGCTTGGACGCCTAGGATCTGGTGGCAGTCTGCTGTATTCAAGTGTGATATAACATGGCAAGGAGACCAAAATTAATTTGTCGGCATAATTTGTGCTTTTGTATGAATCGATCAGTTGTGATTACCGGTGCAAATGGCTTTGTAGGAAGAAACGTTGGCTTGTTTCTCTCAAAGAATGGATTTCGTACAACAGGTCTTGTTCGCAAGGGAAGAACCATTCACTTTGGAAAGGCAATAACAACTGGGACACTTGATGAACCAAGCCTTGTGCAAAAAATCAGGGGCTCTGATGCATTGTTGCATTTTATTGGCCGGGGAAAACAAACTGTCGACTCTGAATATGATCTAGTCAATGTAACACTTGTCAAAAATGCAGTGGCACTGTGTAAAAAAGCGAAAATAAAAAAAATAATCTACATCAGCGGTCTTGGAGTTGCCAAGTCTTCAACTCTGGGATATTTTATCTCAAAATACAGGGCAGAGCAAGAGCTAGTCCACTCTGGACTTGACTATACAATTTTTCGGGCATCATATGTGATAGGAAGAGACGATCCTCTGTCAAAGAATCTGCAACAACAGATGAAAAAGGGACAAGTGATAATTCCTGGCTCTGGCAATTATAGGTTCCAGCCAATTTTCATAGACGATGTATCCCGTGTCATAATCAAGGCTCTGGAGGAAAAAAAGTTCTCAAACAAGATAATTGATCTGGTGGGACCGCAGGTGGTAAGCTATAATGCTTTTGTAAAAGAATTCCTGCACGAAAAGAAAACCAAGGTGAAAAAGATAGACTTTGAGAAGGCATATCATGATGCATTGCATAACAAGGGACCGTTTGGCGTAGATGACCTTGGTATCATGGTGGGTGACTATGTTGGCAACCACAAAAAACTTGCCAGTCTTGCGCGGATGAAATTTACAAGATATCAAGAAATTCTAAAACTAGGATCTGTTATGACCTGAAATGAACATAAAATAATTTCTCTATTACTTGTTGTTATTCCATTTGATGTCTCTAACCTGTCTGGCATGTGCCTAGAGTAGAAAATGGGCGTGATTTATTAAATTCTGTTTGTAATTACAAACAGGAAAATCACAATGACGCTTAAACCAAAGGAATCAAAAAATTTGGATCCTAGTCAGATCAAAGATGATTTATTCCTACAATCTGTGAAACAAATAATGGATGAGAATCCTAGACTGTATTCTAAACTAGTCAAACTTTGACCTTAACCTTTGTTTAGGTATGTGGCGTTTATTTCCAAGCATGATGTTTCTTATGAGTTCATTAGAAAAATTCTCTGACATTTGATATTCTCTACGTAATTATATTTTGATAAGTGCCTAAATAATTTGAGATGATTTTTGGGTTGTATACCTACAAGCCTGAAGCTTGTCTTAGTACATCTACCTTGTCTGTCTTTTCCCAGCTAAACTCTGGCTCCGACCTTCCAAAGTGGCCGTATGCTGCACTCTTTCTGTATATTGGATTCTTTAGTTTTAGATGAGAAATGATGGCAGAAGGACGCATGTCAAAATGCTTTCTTACAATATTTTCAATCTGTTCCTCAGGGATCTTGCCCGTGTCAAATGTATCTACGGTGAGGGAGACTGGCTCTGCCACTCCAATTGCATATGCAACTTGGACCTCGCACTTGTCTGCAAGTCCTGCTGCAACTATGTTCTTTGCGATATATCTGCACATGTAGCATGCCGACCTGTCTACCTTTGATGGGTCTTTTCCAGAAAATGCACCGCCTCCATGTCTTCCCATGCCGCCATATGTGTCCACAATTATTTTTCTTCCAGTGAGCCCTGCATCCCCTGGGGGACCGCCTATGACAAATCTGCCTGTTGGGTTTATGTGAATTTTTATCTTGTCATTCCACAACTGGCCGCAGACTGGCTTGATCACTTTATCAATTACCTCTTTTCTAATTTGCTCATTTGTTACATCTGGGGAATGCTGCGTTGAAATTACAATTGCATCTATGCGCTTTGGTTTTCCGTTTTCGTACTCTACTGTAACTTGGGACTTGCCATCTGGTCTTGCCCATGGAAGTTCTTTTTTCTTTCTTGCTTCTGCAAGACGTTTTGTAAGCTTGTGTGCAAGCAAGATTGGCATGGGCATCAAGTCCTCTGTTTCATTTGTTGCATATCCAAACATGAGGCCCTGGTCTCCTGCTCCTTGATCTTTGTTGTCATTGGCAGTGACTCCCATTGATATGTCAGGACTTTGTGCATGAAGTGACACCAGAACGCTGCAAGACTCGGAATCAAAACCATATAGTGGATTGTCATATCCAATTTCTTTGATAGTTTTTCTAACTACATCTTGGATGTCAAATCTTGCCTTTGAGGTAACCTCGCCTGCTACTACCACAACACCTGTAGTGGTTAGCGTCTCAACTGCAACTCTTGAATCTGGGTCTTGTCTTAGGAACTCGTCCAGAATTGCATCAGATATCTGATCGCAGATCTTGTCTGGATGGCCCTCTGTAACTGATTCTGAAGTAAAAAGATAGCTTCTATGAGAGGCCATGATAAAATTTCCTATAACTCATTTTCTAATTTTATGAAAAGTACGTTGTTTCCTCTTACAATTACTCTGCCATAATTTGCAACTATTTTGCCGTTGCTTATCTCCTCTGCATCTGTCATGATTAGGTTCATGTATGAATCCACATTGTTCATCTTACCCTTGTACTCGATTTCACTTTTTAGTCTAACTGTAACTTTTTTGTTAATGCCTTTTTGCAATGTTGTTAAAGGTCTTTTTGGAGTTGCTGCTTGTGACAATCACACATCACTTGTCACCACTGCTTGAAATAGGGAATAAAAGGGTTCTGTTAATGTTAAATTACGTTAATGTGAACCCAAGTCTTACCTGTTACAACTTATACTCTGCAATTTACGATAACTCTTTGACATGATTTCCACTGGCATTTTGGGACTGGATGATTTGTTGGGTGGCGGCATAGCATCTGGTATAACCGATATTTTTGGGCCCGGAGGAAGCGGTAAAACACAACTTGCGATGCAAATTTCTCTAAATTCATTGCGAGACGGCACTGTACTATACCTGGATGCCACTGGCGGATTCCGACCAGAAAGGATGTTGCAGCTAATCAAGTTGCAAAATTTGGAGCCCTCGCTTCTTGATGATATCATTGTGGCACGTATGACAAACACTGCAGAGCAACTAGAGTATGTCAAAAAAATATCTGAGCTAAAGCCCAGTCTTGTTGTGATAGAAAACATAACAGACTTGTTTGCATTCGAGTATTCCAAGGAAGCAAATCTGCTTGAAAAACATATTAGGTTCATGGAGTACATGCATGAGCTTAGCCTGACAGCAATTAGCACCAAGATTCCTGTTGTTGTAACCAACATGGTACGAAGCATGGATGGAATAGAGATTGAAAACTTGAACAAGTCAATTAGCATGTTTACCCACAAGAAGATAAAACTTGAAAAAGATGGCAAAGTGTTCAAGGCCCAAGTGCTGCCCTCGTTTGGAAAAAGAAAAGAGATATTGTATACAATAACTGAGGCGGGACTGGTGCAGGTGTCTTTACCTTAACCTATTTATCACTCTGATGATATTCAAAACAGCATGGCAGGAATTTTTGACTATATACCAATTATCGCTGCCGTCCTATTTGGTATTGGTTTAGTTGGTGTAATGGTATACGAACGATCTAGAACAAGACAAAGCAAGGAACCAGAATCTACCGCTTGAGCTAGAAGAAAAGTTTCGCAATCTTGGTTTTGAACACCTGACCGAGATACAGCAAAAGGCTGTTCCTGTAATATTTCAAAAAATTGATTCTTTGGTGGTTGCGCCAACTGGCTCTGGCAAGACAGAGACTGCCGTAATTCCAATATTTTCGCGAGTTGCACACTCTAGAAAACAGGACAAGATAAAAGTACTCTACATCACTCCTCTTCGCGCACTGAACAGGGATGTTTTCAAGAGAATTATCAAGTATGCTGAAAACGAGGGACTGCGAATTGAGGTAAGGCACGGGGACACGTCGCAATCCATGAGGCGCAAGATAAACTTGGCCCCGCCTGACATCTTGATAACTACCCCTGAAACTCTAATCATACTGCTTACACAGCCTGTAATGCTGCAAGCCCTTGACGAGATTGAATGGATGGTAATAGATGAGGTGCATGAGCTATTGGGAAATGAAAGGGGCGCCCAGCTCTCGCTCAGCCTTGAAAGGCTCCAGGCAAATACCAAATATCCAATAACAAGAATAGGACTGTCTGCAACAGTAGGAAACACTGCAGAGGCTGCCAAGTTTGTGGTTGGCACAAAAAGAAAATGCAAGATAATTGAGGACCACTCGATTCGAAAATATGATGTTGAAGTAAAGTACATCGAGGGTACCATTACTGATGTAGTGGACCATGTCATTGAATATGTGACAAAAAACTATCCTTCATCTCCTGTCTTGTTGTTTACAAATACCAGGGGCGAATCAGAGTATATTGCATCAGTACTAAAGGAGCGCTCTAGCATTACAATAGATCTCCATCATGGTTCTCTTTCCCAGCAGGTTCGCGAAGAGACTGAAGACACCCTGCGAGCTGGCAAGCCTGGAATAGTTGTATGTACATCTTCGCTTGAGCTTGGCCTTGACATTGGATCTGTTGAACTTGTGATTCATTATGGTTCCCCAAGGCAAGTTTCAAAACTCATGCAAAGAATTGGCCGGAGCAGGCATACACGTGGGTCGTCAGCAAAGGGACTGATTGTGACAAACAACCCTGATGATGAAATTGAGGCGCTGGCAATCCTGGAGCGTGTCAAGGAGAAATCCATTGAAGATCAAATAGTACATGATGGTGCACTAGATGTTCTTGCACACCACTTGGTTGGGATGAGCATGCAGTTTGGCAAGGTATCACTTGACTTGGCATTGGACATGGTAAAGCAAGCCTACTCGTTTCGAAATGTAACAATAAAAGAACTCATCGAGGTGCTTGAGGTTTTGCACAATGGCAACATCATATTCTTGGACAAGGAAGAGATGACCTTTACAAAAAAAGGCCGCTCGTTTAGGTATCACTTTGAGAACCTGTCAACCATTCCAGACATTTTAAAATTCAAGGTCTTTGATACTGCATCTAAAAAAATAATCGGAAGCCTGGACCAGAGATTTGTGGGAGACAATGGGGAGCAGGGCAGTGTCTTTGTACTGCGGGGAATGCAGTGGAGAATACTAAATGTTGATGACAGTTCACTGAAGGTAAACGTGGAACCAATCCAGTCTGCTGGGATAAATGTTCCATACTGGGAAGGCGAGAACATCCCTGTTGACTACAATACTGCAAAAAAAGTTGGCATGGTCCGAACCAAGACAATTGTTACACCTTTTACAAATAAGGTAATTGACAACCTAAAGCTTGGTGTAATTCCGGATGAAAAAAACATTGTAGTTGAATCGCAGAGGGTGCGAAATACTATTGTAATACATTCGTGCTTTGGAACAAGAATCAACTCTACGCTTGCAATGCTGCTTTCTGCAATGATATCTGCAAAGAGCGGATATCTTGTTGATTCAAGGTCTGATGCATATAGGATAATGCTGTCATCAAACGGACGCATCCTTGAACAGCCGGTGCGTGATGTTATCGCAGATGAGTATGACCTGCAAGATATAGTGCAGGCCTCGCTTGCAGGAACACACAACGTAAACTGGAGGACATGGTGTGTTGCAAAAAAGTTTGGAATTGTGGGAAGGGAGGCAGTATATGACAGAAAGTCTGCAAGATTTTTGTATGAAAAATATTCCAAGACTGCACTTGCAAAAGAGGCACTGCGGGAATTGTATCACGACAAGTATGACCTGCAAAACACATCGCAACTGTTGCAAGATATCAAGTCAGGGCAGGTAAAGATATCATGGGTTGAAGTAGAGGGCTTTTCAAAACTTGCAGAGCCGATACTGGACCATACGACCAAGTACTATGCGTCCCCTGCAAACATGGACAAGGGGATACTTGACTTGGTAAAGTCCAGACTGATGAAGACACGGCACAGGCTGGTATGTGTACGGTGTGGCAAGTGGGAAAAAGTAGTCGAGACAGGCCAGGTAAACGAGATCCCGTCATGTCCCTACTGCAAGTCTAGGCAGATCTCTGCAACATTCTACTCTGACTATGACCTGCCAAAAATAGTGCAAAAAAAGATTGCGGGAAAAAAAATAACAACTGAGGAGAACCACAAGTTTTCCAGGGCCTGGAAAGTGTCATCACTTCTTGCAAACTTTGGCAAGACTGCACTTGTCGTTATATCGGGATATGGCGTGGGTGCCGATACTGCAGCAAGGATTTTGCGAAACATGGTAGGAGAGGAAGAACTCTACAAGCAAATTTACGAGGCAGAAAGGCAGTATGTTACAACTCGGGGATTTTGGGACTAGTTCTTTCGTGTGATTACTGAATAGGCAGACAAGAACAATTCTGTTCTTCCCTCAAGGCCTGCCTTTGCATTTACTGCAGTGACTGAAATTATTTCTCCCTGGGTGAACTGCTCTAGAAGTCTTGCCTGTGATCTCCAGCCCTTGAGCCAAATCTGTCCAGTGTCGTCCTCGATGAATGTCTCAGAAAGCAGGACAGTCTCGCCGGTCTTTGTCTGGATCTCGCGCTTTTCTGGAGATTTTAGAATTATTGCCTCGATGCAGTATGGTGTCTCAGCTGGTTTTATCTCCTTTATTTTTGTCCTGATGTCCTGCAATGTTGGAATGCCTTGACCATCTATCTTTCTTACAAATGAATCGCCTTCTAGTATGATTGATTTTCCATAAACTTTTGACGGCATGCATTCAATGACATCTCCCAGCAAAAGATCCTTTGTAACAAGTGCTGTATCGGTAATGCTTACAAGTTTCTTGTCCTGTGTTGTGCCAAGAATCAATGTGTTTCCAGAATCGCTTTTTGTAATTGATAAAATTCTGATGACAACTGGCTGGATCTCTGTTGCTCCCTCTATCTCTAGTACGGTACCCTCGTCGCCGTGGAGCTCAAGCCCCATCTGGCCAACCTTTGTTTTGACTCCTATCAGTCTTGTCTTTGCACCTGATGTTACAACCTTTGGTATTGTACTCTCGTCCTTGTTCCACAGTACAACTCGCACTATGTTTCCGTCCTTTCCCTTGAGTCGAAGCTGCAAAGATTTTCCTGGCTCGCCCTTGAAATTTGTAAACTCTGATGTCCGTAGATTGCCGTCAAGAATTCCTGTAACTACAAGATTTTGCTGGTTCTCTTTTACATTGCTTACATCATCTGTGATGTCATCAAGGGATGGTATGGTGCTTGTTGTACCATTTGGCTCAACGTTAGAGCCCGAGCCCACATTGATTATTGGGTTTCCCTTCATGTCTGCTTTTACATAGGCCTTGATTATCTTGACCAAGTCTCCCGGCTTGATATTTTCGATACCTGGCAAGTTTGCCTTTTCGTCCCACAACTTTACCTGTGCCCTTGAATCTCCGTCATATACTGTCATTGTGCGCAAGAGAAACTGGGAGCCGTCCTTGCGTGAAAACTGCTTTACTGGATAAACATTCATCACCCTTGTTGCCAGTGTAATCTCCTTTGCACCGACATAGAGGTCCTTGAGGCCCATCTCTACCTTTAGGGGCTCGCTTAGCGACACGCCAAGGTCTGATGATATGAGAAACAGTGCACCCTGGTCTGTAAGGTATCCTGCACCGATCTTTTCCTTCTTTCTCAATATCATTTCATCTATCTGTGCCTTGGTGAGATCGGGTCTTTGCTCCAAGAGCTTACTCATCAATGAATCAAATTCTGACAATGGAAACCTGATGGAATGTGTATGATATAAAAATTGTTTTAGGACAGCGATCTATTTTTTCTGGCCTTGAGATTAGAAATGATCACTTGCATGTAATGCTCATTTGAACTTGGATGAAACCACAATTTCATTACATAAATTAGTGGGGAAAAAAGATCGCATCTATTGTACAGTATTGAAGTAAATTCACTTTCAAAGTCATATGGCAATTTTACTGCAGTGGATGGCATAGATCTAAAAGTTGAGCGGGGAAAGATCTTTGGATTTTTGGGGCCAAACGGTGCTGGCAAGACAACAACCATGAAACTTCTAACTACGCTAATTCCTCCAAGCGGTGGCAAGATGAACATTTTGGGAATTGATGGTATCAAATCACCCCTTGAAATACGCAAAAAAATTGGAGTTGTATTGCAGCAGCCAAGCTACGAGCCGACCCTTAGTGTTGAAAAGTCGCTTGAAAAATATGGCATGATGTGGAATGTGGATAAAAAGACACGAAAAACCCGAGTGGAAGAACTCCTTGTTGCATTTGATCTTGCAGATATCCGGAAAAAAAAGAACGATGACCTGTCCATAGGGCAAAGAAGAAGGGTACAGGTTGCCAGGGAATTTATGCATGATATGGAATTGTTGTTTCTTGACGAGCCCACAGTAGGGCTTGATCCGTCTGCAAGAAGGGGCCTGCTTGATTATATCAAAGGAAAGGTAAAGGACGGCCTTACAATATTTTTCACTACTCATATCTTGGAGGAAGCTGAATATCTCTGCGATGATATCGCAATAATCAACAAGGGAAAGATAATTGCAGTTGATACGCCAGAGGAGCTAAAAAACAAGTTTGGAAGGCAAAAGACCATAAAAATTCATGTCAGTGAGCAAGAAAATATGCCATCTCTCTTGGCTGGCATACCTGACTGTACCATTGAGCATGACTCGGGCGTTGTCATTACAGTCCACTCTGCCCAGTCAGAGCAGGTTCTCCAAAACATACTGCAGATACTTGCCTCAAATGGTATCACTGTGGAGGACCTCAGCGTTGTACCAACAAGCCTTGAAGAGATATTTCTTTCAGTGGTGAAAAATTCTAATGAATCCAATAATTCGTCTAGTCAATAGAAATCTTACAATTTCCCTTAACATGGGATTTGTGATTTGGCAGATTATCTTTCCGTTGATTTACATATTTGTTGCAGGCTTTGCGTATACCGCACTGATACACCAGGTTCCGTTTGGAAACAAGACACTTGACTATCCTGCCTTTATTGCGACAGGGATGATTGGGTTCAATATAATGAACAGCACACTGATCTCTGGAATAATAATCTGGAATGACAGAAGACATGGAATGTTTGAGCAAATTCTTGTAGGTCCGTTTACACGTGCCCAGTACATTTTATCAAATGTTTATACAATTGGGATAATCGGACTTGTAAGCGCTGCAATGATTACTGCAGTAGGATATCCATTGTTTTTCAAGCAGGTAGAGTTTAACGTTTTGACCGTACCGCTTGTGGTATTTGCATCAATTACGGGTTCGATACTGTTTGGTTCCATTGCATCAATCATATCAACTAGACTCAAATCAAGCGAGGGGTTTAATGTTGTAATTAATACGGTATTTCTGTTCTTTGCATTTGTAAGCACGGCATTTTATCCAGCACAGGGGGCTCCGCCAATTTTGGCTACTGCATTTTACTTTAATCCATTGACATATCTTGTTGACGTGGTTCGTGCCGGAATTTTTGGATACTTTAATGGTATCGTGGCAACTGAGATGACAGTATTGGGGATTGGTGCCGTGGTTTTGTTCTTGATTGCAACTAAATTACTGTCAAAATTAGAACTATAAAATCTCCTTTAAATTGAACCTTGACGTATTGATACCACCATGCAGGTAAAAAGACGCAGCAGTTTTTGGTTTTTGCTGCCTATTGTATTCAATGTTGTAGGAGGAATAATTGCATTTTTTGTCATACGAGAAGACGATCCCAGAAAGGCTAGAAACTGTCTATATCTTGGGATAATACTTGCCGCAATCCCTATTTTGTTGATTGTTGTTCCAATACTTGTTGGAATTACCCTGATTCCTCACGCTGGCCCACCTGTTTCGCCCAACACACATTATGTCTGAATGCCGGAAAATTCGCATTGATATGTTTGCATTTAACATGAAACAAGTACGACAGTATCAGCATGCAGAAAAATTGAAATGCAAAAGAAACATCAGATGACCTTTCTTGACATATTTGTGTATGAATCAGTTAAAACATTTAAGTAAATAAAAGATCAAAACAGAGTTGTGAAATACAGAGTTTTGATACAACAAGATGAAGACGGTATATTCGTATCCAAGTGTCCTTCTTTGCCTGGATGTATATCACAGGGAAAAACACGAGAAGAAGCATTGGTCAATATCAAAGATGCAGTGAACGGATATCTACAAAGTCTAAAAAAACACAATGAGCCTCTTCCTCATATAGAAGAGGAACTTGTAGAAGTAAGTGCCTAAAATTCCAATAGTTTCTGCAATCAAGGTTATCAAGGCGTTAGAAAAGATTGGATATGAAACAGATCACCAAACTGGAAGTCATGTTATTTTAAGCACAGAGAAACGCCGCACAAAAGATTGACAGTTCCAAACCACAAAGAAATAGCCAAAGGTACTCTAAAGGCTATACTTGATGATGCGGGATTGACAGTCAAAGAATTTACAGATCTTGTGTAATTGTGAGATTTCGCCATTGTCATAGGATTTTAACAGATAGCCCGGCCCAGATTCGAACTGGGGTCAAGGGCTCCAAAGGCCCCTATGCTTGACCGCTACACTACCGGGCTTCTTTGGAACCTTGATTTGTATTCCTTTATAATGTTACTTTGCATCCCAAAGGGGCTTGTTAGCCATAAAATTATTTGAGGGCTGGACATAATTATTGGCCTGATTTTACGTCTTTCTAAAATAAATTCTATGGAAAAAGCCAAGGATCACTTTTGGCAATATCATTGTACCATGCATTTGACAAAAAGATTCCTTGAGCAAGATAACAACAGGATCGTTTCTTACTGGCATTTTGCGTCTGATAGGTTTGTTCTGCTTGTATGGAAGATGATGACAAGAAAAGAGGACATTGCGTCTACCTACAACGGTAATCCTGCGGTGGTTATGTTGCCAGGATGTTGTCACTTGCTATGATATCACTGACAGAAAGAACTTGTAATGTGAGGTACACTATTGGGATCTAGAGTTTTTTTTTATAGGTGATTATGCCCATCCCTCAATTATTTGCAACTTTTGAAATTTTCTTTTTGTAAAATATGGTTGCAATTCCTACAATTACTATGGCTGCAACCTCAAAGTAAAGCCATGAGACATTTGCAAATGATATGTGTTTGCTGTAAAAAGGAACTAAAAATGGAAAAGAAGGATCCCCGTCAAATATGTCAAATGATACATGCG
Organism: Nitrosotalea sp.; assembly: GCA_029850515.1. Lineage (GTDB taxonomy): Archaea > Thermoproteota > Nitrososphaeria > Nitrososphaerales > Nitrosopumilaceae > Nitrosotalea. Next base: position 41,386 of record JARCRW010000026.1, read on the forward strand.
ATAATACTGCTCCAAATGCAATAGTTCCTAATCTATAATCTTTTTTTCCAAATATAATCATCAAAACAACAATTGCGACAATTCCAAATAATATCGAGTGGCTCATTCTGCCCAGTGCATCAATGTGAAATAAACCGATAAGATGATCTGAATCTATCAAGACTGCAAATGTTCCTGCAATAAGACAATATCTTATACTCAAAGTTACAAGACCAAACATGATTCCCCATGCAAAGTGTCCTGCAACTTCATACAACGTAAAACCTGGTAGTGGATTTTCTAAAGGAACTTTTTCTGGAAGAAAAATTCCTGTAAATGAAAATGCGGCCGCAAGAGCACAATAAAGAAGTGACGTCTTTATCACAAAGGACAGGTTATTTTTCAACACTAGTTTGTTCATATTTTTCTTCACTGAGTTGTAT
>JARCRW010000027.1 GCA_029850515.1 Nitrosotalea sp.
ATACTATATTAGTGATCTTCCAAATTTTTCCTAATTTTATTTAGGTCTTTTGCATCAAATACAAGTTTTATTTTTGTAATCCCAGTCATTGTAAATCACTGATGGATTCTCCATGTCTTACATAACCAAAAGAAATCCAGGTATCTTCTATGATGAGTGGCTCATAATGTGTTTGTTTTAACCCTTTCCTTTTGTTAACAACCTTGCATGTCCACCATTTTCCTACCAGAAAAATCATCAGTTGTTTTATCACAGAAATGCCATATCATCCCAGAATAAAACCAATTCTATACAATGATTCGAAAGTAATTTTTTCCACGTATCATACGTGAGTAAATACGGCAATAATTGCCAAATCTAGTAAAATAATTGACATAGTATATGGTCAATTTAGCTAATCCTCTTAAACCCCGGGTTGGATTTAAAATAGTATATTTTGGATTTAGAAAAATTCACTGAAGATGTCTATACGATTACTGAGAAACTAACCCGTGATCAGACACCTGAAATAAAATCAAAGACAAACTTTGTAAGGGAACGACTAATTGAGCTATACAAAAAAAACTTGGTCAAGATCAATCATTCAGTATTGGAGATAATCTGTGCTTCAAACCTAATATCTCGTGGATATACGGTAGATATTGAAAAGCAACTCTCAAACATTCTGGTCTGTGATGTGTTTGCAACAAAAGGGGATGGTACACTAATTTTGGAAATAGAAACAGGTTTTACACCACCAGACCATGCACTTGATACCATCGACTATTATGTTGCAAGAATATCAAGCAAGATTGCAAGATATAGCAAACATTGTTCCAAGTTTGCACTAGCTACGCCAGTTGTTGGAATTTTACCAATCCCGAAATTATTCTTGAAACCTCCAAAGGATAGAAAACCAGAAGAAGTCCAAAAGATAAAATTGTTAGTAGACAGGTTTTACAAAAATCCGCCAATTGAACCAGAAGACATCCTAAATGCCCATCTGCATTCAATATACCTGATAAACATAGACAAGGGTTTTGCAAAACAGTTAGACCCGTATACATATCTTGAACTAACTGGAAAACTACAAGATGCAAGTGAACTTGACCTGTAAGAGAAAATTTCAATAAACCGCTTTAGCATATTGGTACTATTGCTCCAAAGTATCAGATGTCCTATTTGCAGACAAAAATTTACAGAGCATTCAGAATTACAAGAGCAAATTTGCAGAGTTATAATGTTAAAAGAGTTCTCAGGAAATTGTCCGGGCTTTGACGTAGAAAAATGGGCAAAAGACTCTAAATAGTCAACAGATGTCACAAACAGTCTTTTTTTTAAAACAAGTTTGCTGACCTAGTGCAGCATTCTACGAAAAAATGAATTCTGAAATCTTCTTCCACTGCAAGTGTACCGTTTTTATTATAAAATATGGTAACTTTGCCATCTGATGATGTGTTTCAAATGAATCACATATTGATTTATGAAATGATGTCATTGTGATACCACAAGGTTACCCTATCTACTTTTTTACGAGTACACGCACAATGAGACGATATTGCATGTCATCAAATATCTCATGCAGAGCCGCTAGTTTTTACTTTAGACTTGCGCCTCTCACCTGTGCAGAATTTCATCTGTTCCGGCGTATGATCTTTGACAAATTTTCCACACATGGCACAAGTGGGTGCAATCACAATAGGTTTTCGTTCAAACTTCGTAAAATTCTTCCCCCTGATCACTTTGTTCCATTACGACAAGATTATTTTTATTCATCGACTGGTCAAGTTGAATAATAGACCGCAGTATCAGTGCCGAGATACCAATGTGTGATGTAAGAAATGCAGTAGCTTCCTCTATTGCGTTTTCACCTCTATAACCCTCATCGTATGTCATTTCTATTATCCCCTTGTTGGTCTCTACAAGTGCAGTAATCAAGGAATATGGTCCAAGTTTTTCATCCTTTCTTTGAATGTATAGATTTAATGTGACATTTTGTACCACATGGCCACGTTCCAAAAATTTTCCTCCCGATAATAATACAACGGTCTTATCCGGGGCCCTGCCAATTCTTTCCGAGTCTGCAACTTCAACCACTTTTACCATGTGATAATTAAGTGATCATTGTAGATAATCTTTGTCAGCGTCTAATGAAATTAAAAATTATGCATTGAACTACTTTTCATCATCTATTGTTCCTCCCTGGCCATAAATTGCAGGTATTGACACAGTGCTAGTAACATGCGGGACACTTCTTACCTTACCTATTGTTGAATCAACCTTTGTTACATCCGGTGCTTGAATCTTGACAAAAATATCGTATTTACCCATTATTCCATTCACCTCAACTATGTTTGACAATTCCTTAATTTTTTGTATGACTTCTTTTTCATTTCCAGGTATACATGTTGCAAGAATGTATGTAATCATGTTCTGCAATACCGCTTTAGATGTTAAATATCTTTTGAAAAACAATGATAAATTTTTGAACTGTTTTTCTACTACATGGTATTTCAATGAAAATAACCCGTGAACAAATCATCCATAAAAATTTGCGATCATGCCTAAATATGACAAAGCCATATTTGGTCATAATGAGTAGAACTATACATGCAATAGCACTAGCTAGCATCTTGATACTGTCAGTCATGACATTCGACTGGCCTGCAGGATCAATCTATGCTGCAAATGCATTCTCTGACAAGGATGAGAAACCAAAACAATTCAAAACAGGCAATGATGATTTTCATGGAAAGAGAAATAGCTGTCCAAGCCAAAGCTTTTTGGCAGACCCACATTCAAAGGGAGCCAAACAAGTTCTAGACATTTCATACCTCGTACAAAATGATGAAGATTCCGGGGTGGGGAGCTATTGGGCACTTGATCATCTCAATGAACACCTAAAAGTGTGGAAGCTTGCAGACGGTTCATTTTATGCAATCAAAAAGTTTGATGGCATATTTGCAGCACCACAAGGTGCACTAGACCCAGGAACAGGAACACGTGTACAAAACGAATCATCATTTGGTGATATAATTGGAGGCTATGTTGCTGTGCTTAATGGGACATTTGTTCCGGGTACAAATCCTGTCAATGGTAACATTGGAACATTCAACTATGGTGGAACAACAAGTGACATACTCCTTGGTACATCCAATATTAATGGTGCACCACATCCATACGACTGGACAATGGCCTATTTTAGCACCCAAAGTGGTTTTACCGAAACGCATTGGGGATGGTCATACACTTTAGACCCAGAATTTCAGTCAAGTACTTCGGTTAACCAATGGTGCAACTATAACAACATAGACGGTGGAAACTCTGGCAACATCAGATCATAATCCCACAAAACCCTTTTTTTATTTTCCATTACATCACTAGACTATCTCTAAACCAATTTGTTATATTATTTGCACACAGTACAGTATCACAGTACAACTAAAACTCTGGATATGAAACTAAAAGATGATGCCACAGCCAAGTTGATAAAAATGTCAGAAAGTGTCAGGGAGGAAATAACGAGAGACATATTGGATACATTTGGTGTTGACATATCAAAACAAGAACTAGTACACCATGACAAGACAAAACCTGTCTGGACCCAACAGATTCGTGGCAACAGGGCCTTGAAGCAGGAACTTGATTCGTTCCTAAGTTTAGTGAAAAACAATGTAGAACACCTGCCGGAAATGATAAAATTTGAAAGGGAGTATCCTCTGGCCATTGAAGAAAATAATTCTCATGATTCCATATCCTATGATCTCGAGTTTCTCTGGATATGTGAGTCTCATGTGAAAAAATTTGAAAAAGAAAAACACCTATCACAAAAGGAAATATCAAGATATAATATTCAAATTCAAGAGCTAAAAGACAAGATACGACACATTACAGTGGACAACCTTCAGAAATGACACTTGATCTACAAGTGAATTTTGGAGACCCTTGACAAAACAACTACTGCAATTGAAGATACAGATATTGCAAGACCTACCAACGAACCAAATTCTGGAATTACCGTGGCGCCAACCAATTCAAGTTCTGTAGAATTTGCAGGAATTAGACAATCAAGTATGCGTATAGTATCAGTCTCACTCTGTGAACACAAGAGCTGGTTTCCGTCAACCTTTAATATTATATTTCCTCCAGGTGTATCAATTATTTTTTTTGGGATTTGATATTCCTGGTTTGCAGAATTGTCAGACACTTGTGATGTGTCCATTGAAATTTTTATTGTATTGTCAGTAGTAGACACTGAGACATTACCATATTTTATCATGTTTGTACCATTTGTTCTTATTTTTATTTCACTATCAAAGACAGGGATTGTACTCAACGTTCCAGAATCAAGTACAAAATGTAACTGACTTGAGGAATTGTTGTATTTGATATTGACAGTATATGTGCCACCCAAGGAATCATCGTTTAATACAAAATCATGAACAAACAGATTGTTTAACAAGCTTACCTGTCCCACATCATAGACATTCCCCATAGGATTTCGAACAATTATGTTTACTGGATTACTGTTTACAACCTGTCCAACAGATCCGCTGATTATCACCTTATCTCCTGGCTGGTATGAATCCTTGTTTACAGACACTGTAATTCCAGAATTATCTGCATAAACTGGAAGAATGATTGACGGTATGACAAGAAGTGAGATTAGGAAAATTATATTTTTTGAGATACCCATCAAAAGTCTGTGATATTTCCATGATATTTAACTGTGGTTTTATGCCGCATCCAAAATTAAACATCTATGCGTGAGCCTAGAAGAACGAGTCAAGGCCTTTTTTTGCAACGGGTGCTTCTTGTTGTTCCAAAAACTTGTTCATTTTCTCGCCCATTCCCTTTGCAGCTGTAACCTTGCGCTTCCCTATCCAGTAATATGTTTCATCAGTTGTATCTTTTGCAATTAATACTACTAGTTTACCATAATCCTTTCTTCCAGTACGGCCTTTTCTCTGGATATATCGAATCGAACTTGGGACATTATCAAAAAATACTACGAGATTAACTTCTGAGATATCAAGACCCTCCTCACCTACACGGGTTGCAATTAATACCTTGTATTGCCCATCACGGAATTTCTGTATTGTCTCTATCTGTTTTTTCTGTTTAAGGCCTGTTTCTCCAGCTTTTCCTATTAAAAATCCAGCTGGGATTCCCATCTCATTTAGTTTCTGGTGTATGACATCCACTGAATCCCTATAGCTTGTAAAGACAAGTGCCTTTCCAGGAATGTCATGCAATACCTCCTTTAGTTTTTCCATTTTGGAATGCTCAATTCCTTTTTCCTGTGCTTGTTTTGCAAGCCTTACCGCCTTGCCAAAATTCAGATCATTTTCAAACAAGTCTCTTATGCCGACTCCTTTTTTCTCCCGAGTTCTCTCGCAAAACCTAAGAAATGATGTAACACCATGAGATTCAAACACGTTTAGTGCATGAATGAGACGTATAGCAGTAAAAAGGGGCTTGGCAGCTCGCCTGTTTTGTCTTAAAACAAATTCCCTTACACGCAAGAGTTCAGACATTGATCGGCTTCCAGAAAGAGCAAGTCCGAGTTTTTTGAGTTCAAGATACCTAGAATCAATCGTGGCTTTTATCAAGGTCTGAATCTCTTTCATCTCCGGTCCAAGTTCAACAGTGATCCATTGTGTGTCTGTTTGTTGAACGTATGGACTTACATCTGGACTCTCCTCTGTCCTCTGGGCTATGCTTGTAATCTTTAGTATCTTTACCATCTCCTCTGCCTTTTGTTTCTCGCTTGGTAAAGTAGCAGTCATGCCAATTATTCTGACACTCATGTTTGCAAAACGCTCTGCAATTCCAGAGTATGCATAATCTCCAACTGTCCTATGAGCCTCATCAAATATTACAAGTGAAAACTGATCAGTGGAAACAATTTGTCTGTCAAGATCATTTTTTACAATTTCAGGAGTTGCACAAATGATGCTGTTTACCCAAAGTTTCTTTCTTTTTGCAAGTAAATCTTCTCCTGTAACAAGGGCGATGTCATCAATTAACAAATTATTTTTTAAAAACTCATAATGCTGATGCGCCAAGACTCGAGTAGGGGCCAAGAATAAAACCCCCCCTTTTCCTCTTGACATAAATTCTGCAATCACATGCAATGCAACAGTAGTCTTACCAAGCCCTGTTGGAAGTACAATCAGACAATTTTCTGCAATTGCCTGTCTTGCCAAGTTGTCTTGATAATCCCTGTGTTCTATGCTTGATTTTTTGATATACCTGTGTTCTACGAAATTACCACTCAATTAATTCATGATTGTCATCATCTTGGTAAAAAGCTTGTTTAGACTAGAAAGTTGATCTTTACTTACTACTCTTTTCACTCCAAGATGTTTGTAATCTTATATTGGACCATTATACAGTCTTCACATGAACAAGTCATTTGACCGTCCTACATGGGACGAGTATTTTATGCTCCAAGCAGAATTGGCAAAATTACGATCAAATTGCATTACAAGACAAGTTGGCGCAGTAATTGTACGAGAAAACAGACAGATTGCTACAGGCTATAACGGAACGCCTCCAGGGGTAAAAAATTGCTTTGAGGGGGGCTGTAAAAGATGTCAACTTCGAATGGAAGGCAAAGTTGCATCAGGTGAAGGTCTTGACAGATGCCTATGCAACCATGCTGAAGCAAATGCCATAATGCATTGTGCCATACTTGGAGTAGGATCTGGCACCAAAAACTCTACCCTGTATACCACATTTATAACATGTTTAGAGTGTAGCAAGATGGCAATCACAATTGGGATTAAAAGAATAGTCTGCCTTGGAAATTATCCTGAGACAGATTATGCATTGTTACACGAAGCTGGGTTAGAGATAGTGATTTTGGACAAGAGTCGGATAAATCATTGGATAAAAGTTCTCCTTGAAGAGTCAAATGCCAACCTCACACCAAAGTGATGGCATCATGTCAAACGCAATAGAAGAAGTAACAACCACCATGCTACCAGCACTACTGGTGTCGGCAGCATATGATGGCCTGAAAAAATGTGCAGTGCTCAAGTTTTATGAACCAAAATCTCAAACGCTAAAACTTTGGTTTGATAATACGGGGCATAAACCATATTGTTATTCAAAACTAGACCCAGAAGAACTGAAATTTTTGTCAAGCAGAACCGATGTATTAAAACTCGAAAGTGTCAAGCGGGAAGATTTGCTAAAAGACCGCATGATTGACATGACAAAAATTACAGTAACAGATCCACTTGCAATTGGTGGCACCCAGACTGACAAGAGTATAAGGAACATCATGGAGACATGGGAGTCAGACATTAAATATTATGAAAACTATCTTTATGACAACTCGTTAATTGTTGGCAGGTATTATACCATAGAAGACAGTAAACTCAAAGAGTATTCATATCCCATACCAGATGAAGTCCAGCTTGCACTAAAAGGACTGTTGTTTGACAAGATAACAAATGTTGGAATAATAGACACGAAGGGATTTCAAAATCACATCAGCGAATGGGCAAATCTTCTCAATCAACCGGTACCCAACATACGGAGAATTACCTTTGATATAGAGGTAGAATCTGAGACAGGGAGAATTCCTGATCCTAAAATTGCTGACAAAAAAATTACGGCGATAGGATTTTGTGCAAGCGATGATTTCAAGACAGTTTTTGTCCTAAAGCGGGCAGGACTACAAATGGGAACTGACGAGCTTCCAAAGGATGTCAAGATAAGTTTCTATGAAGAAGATAAGGAGGCAGACATGTTAAGAGATGCATTCAAGATTTTGGAAAATTATCCATTTGTAATAACATTCAACGGAGATGAATTTGACATGCCTTTCATGTACAACAGAGCAGAAAGGCTGGGTGTTCCGTTAAAGGAAATTCCATTGGTGATGATGCGCGATTCTGCAACTCTTAAAAAAGGCGTACATATTGACTTGTACCGAACATTTTCCAATCGCTCATTTCAAATCTATGCTTTTTCACACAAGTATAATGACTTTTCACTAAACACCATATGCGAAGGACTAATTGATGAATCCAAGACAGAGTACGAGGGAGAACTAGAAGATCTCTCTCTTTATGAATTGGGAAACTATTGTTTCAATGATTCAAGAATCACACAAAAGCTTACAAGTTTTAACAATGATTTATTGATGAATCTTCTTGTCGTCATAACAAGAATTGGACGCATGCCAATTGATGACATATCAAGAATGGGTGTATCACAATGGATTCGAAGTCTGTTTTATTATGAACATCGAAAGCACAATTATTTGATACCGCGAAGGGAAGAACTTGATCAAAAATCTGGTACTGCATCAACAGAAGCCGTTATCAAAGACAAAAAATATCGTGGAGGTCTAGTAGTAGAACCCACAGAAGGAATTCATTTCAATGTCTCTGTAATGGACTTTGCAAGTCTATATCCTAGCATAATCAAGGTGAGAAACTTATCCTATGAGACAGTAAGATGCATCCATGATGAATGCAAAAAGAACATGATCCCAGGCACCACACATTGGGTTTGTACCAAGAAAAATGGTCTGACTGCCACATTAATTGGCTCGCTGAGGGACCTACGTGTAAACTATTACAAGAGCTTATCAAAAAACCCAAGCCTTTCTGCTGATCAAAGACAATTGTATACAGTAGTAAGTCAGGCGCTCAAGGTCATTTTGAACGCAAGCTATGGTGTAATGGGCGCAGAAATATTTCCATTATACTGCCTGCCGGTTGCCGAAGCAACGACGGCAGTTGGGAGGTTTACAATTTTAGAAACAATTGAAAAATGTAAATCGGTTGGAATCGAGGTGTTATACGGAGACAGTGTACTCCCAGACACACCAATCACAATTCGCAGAAAAGACGGAACAATTGATTTGATTCCAATAGAAACATTGATGCCAAAAACAGTAAGCAATGCAAGATATGACAAGCTTGGAGATATCGAAGTGCTGACAGAGAAAGGATTTACAAAAATAAAACATGTCTACCGGCACAAGGTAAAGAAGAAGGGATATCGAATTCTCACCAGAAAGGGGTTTGTAGAATGTACTGAAGATCATAGCCTAGTCATCAATGGAAAAAGTGTAAAACCGTCAGATCTAAAAGTCGGAGACAGGATTAATCAGGTTTCATTTAAAACAGAATCCCGAATACATGTAAGCGCTGACCTAGGGTGGCTATTTGGTCTTTTCATCTCAAAAGGCACATGTAACACATACAGACATGAAAAGCATATCAAATATTCGTGGAGAATTGTAAATAACGACAAAAAGTTATTGCAAAAAGCACAAAAAATTATACGCGAACATTTGGCTTTGGAAACAACCATCGCGGACATTCATAAAAGATCTTCCGCATATGCATTGGTTCCAAAGTACAATCATAAACTGTTTGTTGATTATTTCAGGCTTTTTTGTTATCGTGATGACCACAGGGGAGTGCCACAACCCATATTGAATGCAAACAATGAGGCAAAAATGGCATTCATAAATGGAATGTTAGATAGAGACGTCCATGCCAAGATAAATGAATTGACAATGCTTGATCAAATGCACAAGACTGTCATTGCAGGAGTCATCGTCATGTTGGAACAATTAGGGCTAGAATATTCGTTACAAATAAGAAAAGGTAAGCCAAGTGTATGCAGACTTGGAATAATTAAAGATCAAAAAAACCTGAGAATAAAACAATCGGATATCATCAAAACAATAGAAAAATTTAGCATAAGCGGATATGTGTATGATGTGGAAACAAAGAATCATCATTTTTGTGGCGGATTAGGCAATATCTTGCTACATAATACCGATTCATTATTTTTGAAAGCTCCATCGCAAGATCAGGTGCAAGGAGTGGTAGAATGGGCAAAAACAGAATTTGGAGTTGATTTGGATCTAGACAAGGAATATCGTTATGTCGTATTTAGTAAAAGAAAGAAAAACTATCTGGGAGTACAAAAAGATGGCAAGGTGGATGTCAAAGGCCTGACTGGAAAGAAATCACACACTCCACCATTCATTAGAAATCTGTTTTATGAAATACTTGGAATCTTGTCACAAGTACAAAACGAACAGGAGTTCTCCCAGTCCAAGACAAAGATTGGTGATATGATATCAGGTTATGCAAAAAAATTAAAGGCAAAGCAGATTCCTCTTGTAGAACTTGCATTCAACGTAATGATAAGCAAAGCCCCGGCAGAGTATGTCAAAACCATCCCTCAACACATCAGGGCTGCCAAACTGTTAGAACAAACAAGAGAGATAAAAAAAGGGGATATTATTTCATATGTCAAGATAATAAACAAACCAGGGGTGAAACCTACGGAAATGGCAAGGCCAGATGAGATTGACACTCCAAAATACATGGAGTTTATGGAAAGTACATTTGACCAAATATTGTCTTCAATGGACTTGGACTTTGCAAGCTTGATTGGTGAACCAAAACAGACTGGATTGGACCAATTTTTCTGGAAGTAAACAGGATGCAGATAATGTTGATCGGTTTTGACCTCGAAAAATTGTTAAAACCTAGCATTTATCCTAAAAAATGATCAAATATTTACACCTGTATGTCAAGTCTGTCAGTACTAAAATTTATAAATAAAGTTATAGAAATTACAAGTATGCGAAAAGATTCATGTAGAAATTGCGGTGTTACCATGGAAGAATTCCAACGTTGCACCGTATGTAGTGAGGTAAACCAGTTTGTCTGCACCATCTGTAGAAAGGCAAGCGATGAGCAGGTCCACCCAAAATGTAGTCTGATCGCAAGAAATGTTGTATGCAATTAGATACTTTTCAAACATTCAAAATTTGAACAATTTTGTTTTATTAAAAAGGGTTCTGCCAACTTGTCGAGACCTGACATTTTCATTTCCCAACAAATAACAGTTTACGTGGTCATCTCTAAAAATCTCAGTTTTTTATTTGTCAGAAAGATCAAGATTTGAAATATTATTATACCACTGTAAAATGATGAGCCTTACGTAAATGAGTTTTCTTGACTTGTACATGAATCGAAATCCACTGATAACAAGCCCTAGTGAAGATGGGGATGTATCCGCAATAGTTTATGGCATTCCTTTTGACTCGACGCATTCATTTAGACCTGGAACAAGATTTGGTCCAGACGCAGTGCGCCAAGCTTTTAACAATATTGAAATATTTTCAACACGATTTAACGTAGATTTAGAAAGTGTCAATATCGAAGACCTTGGAAATACATATCATACGGTAGTTGCGACCGAAGTGCTCGATATGGTTGGAAAGATAACAACCGAGCTTGTAGAGAGAAACAAGCAAATGATCATTTTAGGAGGGGAACACTTGATTACATATGGTACATACATGGCATTTCCAAAAGACACTGGTTACATAGTATTTGATGCACATTATGATTTAAGAGATGAGTATGCAGACATTAAGCTGAGTCATGCAGCATACCTTAGAAGAATCATTGAAAAACGTGGCGCTGAAAATATTGTCCATGTTGGCGCAAGATCATTTGTAAAAGAAGAGCTTGCATTCAAGACAGAACACAAGGTAAACGTTGTAACAGACAAGGACATCAGGGAGGGCAGAGGACCAAAGATGGTTAAAGACTTCATGTCTACTTTCGACAAGATCTATGTCAGTATTGATTTGGATGTGTTAGACCCAGCATTTGCACCCGGGGTTGGGAATCCAGAGGCCATGGGAATCACATCACGTGAGTTATTTGATATGATATATGCATTAGAGGACAATACTATAAGATGCATGGACATAGTGGAACTCTGCCCACCATATGACAATGGTGCAACAGCTTCCGTGGCTGCAAAACTAATGTCTGAAGTCATAGCAATGAATTTATCCCGCAAGTAACTTAAGACAGGAACAAAATTATCATTCTTGTGGAAGAAAACATTTCTGATCTTGTCAAAAAAGGCATTCAGTTGGTTGCAGAGGGGGATTTTGAGAATGCATTAAGTTATTTTGATCAAGCAATAATGATGCAACCAAGTAACCCTGATTTGCTCAACAAAAAAGGAATTGCTCTGCGTGGCCTAGGAAGATATGATGAGGCCATCGAATGTTTCAATAAATCTCTGCAACTTGACCCAAGAGATTTAGACGCTTCTTGATATCACACCATTATTTGTGGCCTTTTTGCTACGCTTCGACCCATGTTTATTCTCATGAAAGGTTTCCCCTCGGTTTCTTCTTTGATATTTGTAATGAATTCTTCAACTGAGAGATTATGCGGATCCTTTGATTTTCTATCTCTAATAGATAGGGTAGTAGAATTTACTTCTTTGTCACCAATGACTATGATGTATCGTATCCATTCCGTCTCTGCATCCCGGATACTCTTACCTACACTTTCATTTCTGTCATCTACATCTACGCGTATGTCATTTTCTGTGAGTTTGTCTGCAAGTTTTTCACAATAATCCAAAAACTCGGGTTTTACGGGAATTAATCGTACTTGTGTGGGGGCAAGCCACAATGGGAACATGGGCTTTCGTCCCTCTCGCTGGTCCTTTGCTGCTTTCTCCAATAGTGTGTATATCACTCTCTCAATTGCACCACTAGGAGAGTTGTGCAAAATTATCGGATTTTGAGGCTTGTTGGTGTCATCCATGAACTCAATGTTGTATCTTTTTCCATTTTCTACATCAATTTGATCAGTTGATAATGCAGAAGCTTTTCCAAGATTGTCCACATAATTGAATTCCCATTTTAGTACAAAATAGAAAAATCTCTCCTTCCACATCTCAACAAGCACTGGCTTGCCAAGCTTTGCCACAATCTCTTCAATCAAGGATTTATTTTCATTGTAAAACTCTTCGGTAAATCGAATTGCCATCTCATAATCTTCACTTTCAATGCCAAGTCCTTTTATGACATCGCGTGATAGCTCAAATCTTTTCCTAAACTCTTCTTTTGCTTGGTTCATATCCATACACATGGCATGACAATCAGGCATTGTAAAAGCACGTAGTCTTCTAAGACCAACAAGCTCTCCAGACTGTTCCCTTCTGAAACTATATCTTGTAAGCTCATACAGTTTTAACGGCAGATTCTTGTATGACAATTGAAAGTCTTTTGCCATTAAGAACTGACCAAAACACGCTGCAAATCTAAGGAAGAGGTGTTTTCCTTCTGAATCAATACTATACTGTCGTGCCGGAAATCTGTGAAAGTAACTTTCCATGCTGGGATGATGTGAATCATACATTATTGGCGTCTCAACTTCAAACCCTCCATACTCCATTACCTTGTCTGTGACATATCTTTCAATTAGTGATTTCATGAGCCTGCCATTTGGATAAAATCTCATATTGCCAGCATCTGATGCGGGTTCATAATCTGCAATTGCTAATTTTTTCATTAATTTTACATGTGGTGGGGGCTCGTCGACTGCTCTTTTCTTAGCAGCTTCATATTTTGCCAACACTTCAAGATTTTGACATTTTGCAAAATTGAACTTGTCAATATCATGCAGTTTACCATCAGGGGTAAGTATGTGCCAATATGATACGATCTTGGATTCTGCTTTTAGTGCATTTGATGATGAGTCTTTTTCTTCTCCAGCTGTTATTGTTTTAGAGTTTTCAGCCAATGGGTGTCCTTTGACCTGAAGTTTGTAGGATTTTGTCCATCCAAATGGTGCCCTATGCACCTCCAGACCTTTGGCATTTTTTTCCATATCTTGGAGTAGAAGCAATGCTGTGGTAGGAGACGCAAGCTTTGAGCTCAAGTGAGCATAAGGATACAATAATAATTTAGAACAACCAATTTTTTGCATGGATTCTGAGATTTCAACTATTGCCTTTTTTGCAACGACCTCATTATCTGATTCTTCTACTGCTACAAATGCGACCACGATCTCTTCAAGGCGTTTTGACTGAGGATCGATTTCTTCAGCAGATTTTATTTCTTTTTTTACTGGTGTATATTCGATATAATCACAATGTAACTGCAATATCCGCATGTTTTATTTTTGTTTTGGTTGTCGAATTAAACTTTATGCCAAAATGAACATATGAAGATAAAAAATATTCAAAAAACTTCTGAGTCATTAAAGATCTTACCAAGAAATCACCTACGTCTCATTTTCTCAAGCTTGGTGGTTATTCTAACTATTTTTTCAATTATTTCATCATTGCTACCCTTTCCGGCCAAAAACTTGACTAGCCAGTCTATCTCTTCGTTGTTAAGCAGGTTTTCCATAGATAAAATCACTTGATTAGTGGGTATCCATAAGTATTTTCATGAGTGTATCGTTATACTGATTTTATTATAACGTCATCACGGTTGTAGAGTATCTTTTCATGCGTTATGGTTATAGTACAGTTTTGTTTGAACTTCATCTCTTTTTTGTTTCCTACAGAATCTTTGAATATTACGCTGGGCTCTTGGATCACGTCAATCTTATACTGTGTCCCTTGTTTTAGTTTCTTTAATTCTTGGCAACCTTGCATATTGATAAGCAGTGAACATGCAACGGAATTTGATTCTAAAGTAGACATCAATGGTTTTGTGGTTTGCAATTATAAAAATGGTTGCGTTATGTACAATACATGTTAATTTGGATTTCATGATGTTTGTAAAAAAATCAAACATGTTATAAAATCAATTCGAGTTACTTTTCTTGAGAGTCTTTTTCCTTTTTATCATAAGAGTATAAAGAATCATCACGCACATAGGTGCCTGCATCTCTAAACTTACTTGAAGTATTGTCTTTTTTACTATACCAGCGTCTAAAGATCATTGCTGCTGGACCACCGATCAAACTAAGAAGTAGTGGATAAATCCAACTATCCATTATACGTGTACCACCACATTTTAATTTCATCCAACAATCATCTAATAAAAATCCGTCTCAGATTATCTGGTTTTTAGAATATTGGAAAAGAAGACACATGTTAAGGTCTCACCATTTTCTTCAGTAACACATTGTTTAAGAACATCATAGTGTTTATCCGTGATTGACAATGTATCGAAATCATGTTTTAACATGATTGTGATAGGCTAACCACAAATATTATTATTCTTCCTAAAGACAAGATTGTCATTCTCAATTATCATATCAATATTAGAAAAAATTGGATTAATTAGAGGCATCATAGTTTAAAGTCTTGCCCAATTCGTTTTTTAAAATAGCAACCTGTTCAAGATTTCTAAACATCTCATCAATTTCTTTTAAAATGATGCATAATTCAAGTACTTGTTCATAATCCATTCCAATCTTGTCAGGTATATAGTAGTGAAACGACAGTAATTCTTCTACAATTTCCCATAACTTTTCAATAGGCAATTTTCTCAATTCTTTTTCAAAGTACTTGTGATGGGATCTCAAATAGACACAATCCTTTGCACTGGGAAGAAAATCCACGACATTACAATTTACAGTAATAATCATGAAGATACACCATATATTGAGTGTGGAATGTTTAACACGTATTTGGTTCCAATTTGGCATCAATTCCAGCACTAGTGAAAAAATCACATAAAAATTTAGTCAATAATTTGTGCGGAATTAGTTTAAGATACATTTTCGATGGATATAATGAATACAATGGCCCATAATGATCTTTTTCTACATCGTTCCAACTTTTATCTGATTTTTGTATTTATTCATACTCATCAGATTAGCTAAAAATACTTAATCTATCGTCATTTTTGTGCATATGTCATCTCCAAAACTATCTGATGTCTCTTATCACCGGTCTTTGGATGGGATGGAATAATTTCATAGAATAATTATTATTCCTGTTGTCATAATTCCAGCAATAATTATTGCCAGATGTAGAGCTTTCATTTTTAATCTAGTTTCCTTTGGAAATGGATGAATTATCATAAGCAACCGCATTAGCCTCTGTAAAATGTTGTATTGCGACATTGCCCCATCTATCCCCTGCAATTATTGTGTATGTTCCAGTCTTGAATGGTTGGTGTGGATTGTTGTCACCGACATAGTCACCTACATCAAAATGTTTTTTCATGTCTACTAACCCCGTACAAGAAAATAATGTGTCGCATTCTTGTGTGGCCTTTGTGCTAAATGGCTGAAATGTATAACTCTCGATTTGTGGTAGGAACGGACATGGTGCAGTACCATAAAGTAAGAGCGACTTGGCGCCAGTCATGTTTTGTTCATCATAATATCCATTGAGTATTGAGATTCCAAAAGGAAGATTAGAACACATGCCTGATGTAAGATCATTACGTGGCCAATTACCAGAACCTGTTAGAGTAAGCGGTTTGGATGTGGTATTGTTTAGATAAACATCAATTCCCACTGGCTCTGAAGGGTTTTGATATTGACCGTTGACTAGGAGGGAAAGTTGTAGTGCGGATGAAGGTTGGATGTCACCGCTAACTAGCAACCTTATCTTTCCATAATAGTCTTCTATTCCAACTTGCGAATTTTCATGATTTGTAAAAGCAGTTTCTGTGTAGTTTTCAATACATGGAGAACCCGGAATGTGTACGTCTAGCCTTTCATATGTCATGTTTGCAAACTTGACTGCTGCTCCAAAATTTGTATCACCACATGATTCTGGAGGCCCTGCTGAAAATACACTGGGAAATAATGTAAAATCTACACCATGGAACGTGAAAGGTATCGCAGCAATTCCATGATAACTAGTAAGTGTATCGTTGAGCGTAGTAAAATAATAAGTCTGATTTCCAATTACTGTCGTTCCCGTATCTTCTACAACTATCATATCAGCATGTTTTACTTGTATGGTTGAGGAATTCACTGGCCCTCCACCACGAATGAAACCTGCAAATGCCCATCCTTTCTCCATTAATTTTTGAACAGTATCAGATTTTACACAAGCTGGAGAACCATCTTCAGATTTTATCACTAGTTGTAGATCTTGTTTACAGACTACATTATGTGAATCTATTCCAAACCTTAATTGTTCTAGTGGTGAAGAAACTGTTTGTGATTTTGTAGCATCAAGCATTGAATTAAAAATCATGTTTTCCTTGTCCCTGTTATCTGAAACTGTTGCAATATAATTTGCAATTTGTATTGGTATGAATCTCCACTCTACAGATTCAGGTCCACTGCAAGCCTGCATCTGTAAGCTTTGGGTCTGGTTGAAAACTTGTTGTCCAGTATCCTGATTTTGTATTGTCAGGGTTACTTGAACAATTCTTGGTTGAGTAGATGTGTTCCATACATCATCGTCATGTAGTACTGCAGTGTGATAAGTTAATGGAATATACGGTATGCTTCCGTTTGTATCTTTGATGTAAATATGTGACGGGTTGTGTGGACCATAATGTGGCAGACTGTTTGCATCACATATGGATGTGTCAAGCGCAAATGTGGGATATATTGAAACTGAAACTATGATTGAAATAGAAAGAAAATGCAAGATATTCATTTTACATCTGTACTGGACTGTTATGATTTAAAAAACTGGTGTAGAATTCTTCTAGTTTAAAAAGGGATGGACTGGGCCGGACACACAACTGTACGGCGTATTTTTGTGCTCCATTGTGTACCTAATTCCATTATGAAATTCAAAATATTCTTGAATTCTATAGAGGTACTGCTTTTTCCCATCTCTTTTTGGCAGTAACACTGGCATAAATCCAGATTATAGAACCATCACTATCTAGTAAAACTTTGTTAGATGCTTCTAGATATTTTAAAATTATATTTAGAACAGGAGGTCTCATAGTAACATCTAGTTTTTTTGTCAACTGTGCTTTTGAATCAAACTCCTTGTATTCTGCAAGAAGCTGTTCTACTTTTAGAATATTCTTAAGCGTGGGATTATACTTGGATATGTTTTGGATGAAATCATTTCCAGAGATGACTGTTCCAGAATCCCGGATGTGATCTTCTGCAAATGCTGATTTTGGATTCACCATGCATTAATTACACCCTGCTTATATATATACATATATGTACGTACATTAATGTATGTATTCAAATGTACTAGTAACCAAAGCGTTTGTTATACTTTTCATGATCAAACAACTCCATGAAATAGGCTTTTTTCTCTCCATGAATTGCAGTGATTCCATAGATTAGGCGCCAATAACCTGGCAGATCCACTTTATAGATTGCATTCACATCATGTTTTTTGCGATAATATTTTGGAATTTGATTTTGTTTTAGATGTACTCCTACTATTGTATCAGATTTCAAACTATGAATTGTCTCTCGTATCGCCTTATACAGAGGTCCATTTTTTGGAAGTGAATTATAAATTGGTATAAAATCATCAGGATCTCCACCGGTTTCCAAGAATATCACAGGGAAGTAATTGTACGAGAATTAAAACTTAATTTGTTTTATTAGATTCTTCAACTGTATAGTGCATTTTTTGGTTCCGTCGTGTCTAATTTTCTATCAAATAGTAGAGTTTTCATTTCTTACACGTACTGGGCTGACATATCATAAAAAACTGGTGTAGAATTCCTCTAGTTTTAAGCAGAAAGTTAGTTCTCGTAAGACTTCTGGGGGAATTGATCAGTTAGTTTAATTCTCCACATCCGATTAGCTAAAATTACTTAACCTAAAGTCATTTTCATCAATGTCGAACGTTTTCAATTACAATTGTTTCTGGCTGGACAAAGTGTTGCCCTCCAATATCTTCATCTATTTCAACAGTATACGTGCCAGAAGACGGACCATCATGCGTTTTTGCGGTTACAATAAAATAGTATGGTTCTGTTGCATTTAATGTAAATTCAGGGTTTGGAATATCAATTGATAACCACAGTGGTAAGGAGACAGGTAAATTGCCATCCAATAAATCACGTACTGCAAGTTTTACAGGTAGTGTACCATTAGAGTTATTCAATGGATCATACACCACGCCAGACTCGCTAAAGTTTGTCCCATTACTGCTTGTTGCAATACCGCTAAGATGTATTGGAGAAGGAGAATGTAATACAGAGATAAAGTTAAGCAAGTACACAGGAACGATTACAGTTTGCGTGTCATTGTCTGATGCTGCTTGTATCACCAAGGATTTATCATTCAAAGGATTTGGCGCAAATGGAATCTCGTATCCTGATACAATCATGGTAGAATTAGCACCATTTGGACCTGCAACAAGTGTATCTGGTACAAGCTTTATCCACTTACCCTCATCCAGTTTGGATGTACTCAGTGTGATACTTTGTACAGAATTGGAATAGACAGTTATTGGAACTCTCTCATATGTTGGACCTGATCCACAAGACTGTCCGTCAGGCTCCAAATTGACACAAAATGACTTGTACACATATTGAGCATCACCAACATGGATTGAAATTTTACTAGAGTACGGTTTTACAGTTACATGCACTTTGGCAAGAACCACATTATCAAATGTTGTAAGCCAACCAGTATCAGAATCCACCGTACTGCCTTTTCCATATACCGTAACAGTATAGTTTCCAGGAGTGGCATAAGTGTCTGCATGAATTGTCAGTATTTTATTTCCAGGCAAAACACCATTAATTATTTCAGTTGGAAATACTGGAGATATTGATACGTCAAGATGTTCTGGTGCATATAGTCTGAGTTGTAGGTCAGAGCTTGTAAAATTTGTTTCAAAATTTAGATTATAAGGTAGCTGTACTGTTTGACCCGTGGCAACTTGGGCATATAGTTCAGTGTTGTTCGTAGATGTTATAGATACATGTGTGTCATTTGAGGTCTGTAAATGTTGCAGGTTGAATTGCGGAATATCACTGATTCCAAGGCCTTTTGCATAATCAGATGGAATTTTGACAAATTGTATGCTTGAGATGTAATTTGTAGGATGGCCAAGTACTGCATATTGAGAGTCTTTTGACAAGGCAATCTGTGCCCAATCCCCTATGGGATATCTTGATAGAATATTTCCATGATTGTCAAAATATGTCAGATATGTACCATCACCTGCACCTGACACGCCTGCAGTAAACGAACCATCCGATGAAATTGCCACTTGTGATACTATCTTGTCAGCCCAGATCAAGTCTCCAGTAGATGTAAAAAGCATCGTAGCCCAGTTTGTGCCAATTGCCACATGAGAGCTGTCGGCAGATATTGAAATAGACCCTATTGGACTGCCAACCTGAGATTCTTTAATCAAGTGTCCCGTATTGTCTATAAAGTAAATTTTCCCATCAAAACCATTTGGAGCATCTCCTGCTACGACATACTTGCCGTCAGGGGAAAGTTTTGCATAGACATATCCATAGTCGGTATCAAATGTCCAGAGTAGTTTGCCTTCCTTGTCAAAGTATTTTATTTGATGTCCTGCAGTTGTCAGAACATTAGAACTGTCATCTGAAAACGATATAGAGTTGATATCAGAGCTTGAAGTATAATTCCACAACATCTTTCCACTGTTATCAAGATAGGATAGCTTAGTTCCAGATGCAGTAACAACATGGGAACCATCAGGAGAAAGAGAAGCAAACAGTATCTTCCCAAAGTCTTTTGTCATGTAACTCCATAGTACTTTTCCAGTTTTATCAAAAAAGTAAATCGCTCCATTTTCATATATTCCTGCAGGACCTGGAGCAATTTGATATCCTGATGCAAGGACATACGAGTCATCAGACGAGATAAACACTTGAGATATTTTTCTATCTGTTGTATGATGCCACAAAAGATTTCCTTGATTATCTAAAAAATACACGGTTCCGGCATTTTGATCAGATTCAGATCCCGCTACAATGTATTTATCATCAGAAGAAATTACTACAGAATGAATTTGACCGTCAGACACATAGTCCCACAGTGTGGTGGTAGCCTGAGAGAGCCTGAATGTAGAATTGTCACTTTGTGTTATGACAGGATGATATGTTTGATTATTGCCAGAATCTGTTCCAGACTGATTACTATTCATAAGAGGGGTATTTTGATAGTTATTTGCAGTCACATTATTTTGGGATACCAGTTTAGCAGAATCAATCTCCGAGGCTAAAACCAGCGTAATTCCGCCTATCACCGCAATTCCAGATATTGCAATTATTGTATAGTATAGAGATTTCATTTTCTCTTCCTAGTAAATAACAACATGCCAATAGAAACGCCAATAGCTATAGGCACACCAACAGCTGCCAAAATGATGGCATTGTACAGGTCATCGGCATGACTGTTTTCTGGGTAGACTTGAACTGCCGGAACTTTTGATGGCGGTCCAAGATGTAAGAGGTCCACATGGTTCAGATTAACCAGAGTCCCAAATGTATTTCCATAATCATGGCTTGCAGTTAAAAACAGATCATCGCCAGGCAAAGCAGTATCTATTGCAACGTAAACATTTCTACCTGATGATATCATTTGCTTTTGAAAATAATCTTGTTTTTCGTCTGTTAGTCTTACAGCGTCATCAAAACTAGTACCACTATCCATGCTTTTTCGAATAAAGACATTTTCCTTGTCTCCAAATTTAGTTCCCCATGAGACAAATACGCTATTTCCAGATGCTGCAATATTTGACCAGTAACTTGTTCCCACCGGGCCGCTCATGTCAAGAGGCTCACTGAATGTATTTCCACCATCATGACTTTGTGTAAGAAATATTCCAGATATCAGAGGAGGTCTAAACCCGGTAATTTTACTTACAATGTTTTCATTATCATATTTCCATATGACATAAAGATCCTTCTCTGATGCAACCAGATGTGGAAAGCCAGATTCGCCATATTTTTGCCCAATTATTTGCGGATTACTAAAACTATTTCCACCATCATTACTTTTTGCAAAGAACAGGCCTATTTCATCTCCAGCAAGCTGGTCCCATACAGCATACACATTATTTCCAGACGAATACACACTCAAGCCTATGGGGTTGATGGCAGTTGCAATACGAACAGGATTTTCAAATATCACACCATCATCAGTGCTTTTCCAAAACAAAATATCATAACTACAAACATTAGGATTATCCGAGCAGCCAATTTCATCTTCTTCTGTGATGTGAACTGTATTTCCAACTTTTTGCAATGAAGTATCAAATGCCATCAAGTGTCCAGATGCAGACAACAATTGTACCTTGTTTCCAAATGTAGTGCCATTGTCGTGGCTTGTCACAAGATAATCAGCGGTATCATATGGAGGAACATCACCTGTTTCTGTAATCAATGCATACACATTGCTTCCATCAGACACAAGCTGATTTACTACAGAATTTGCAGACATGTTAGCATCTAAGACAATGGGAGCCGCAAATGTTTTTCCATCATCTACACTTTTTGCGAACAATACGCTAGACGGAGGATAACCAACACCACCAGAAAGCCATGTCATGTATACATTATTTCCAGAGGCTGCCATCAGTGGTGAATTTCCAGTCTTACCATCAAGCATAATTGGACTAGTAAAACTACGACCTTCATCAGTACTTCTTGTGAAAAATACGTGAGATGTTCCCCCGTTATTGCTATTTTCTTGGTATGTAACATAGACATTGTTACCTGCAGAGACCATGTCAGAGAATTGATAATGTACAACTTGTACAGGCCCTCCAAGAGTTATTTGACCAAAGGTTGGGCTTGCAGATGGGATTATAATTATGCCAAATACAAACAAAATTAGAAGATGCGGAGTTTTCATTTCATCCCTAACCAAATCTAGGTCCAGAAAATGCTGTACCGTTGTACAAATCATTTCCCACAGTCATTCCAACTGCGCTATGCCACCAAAAACTTAGAAAATATGATTTACCTATTTGAGATGTCGGTTTTGATGTGATTTGATATGTTACTTTTACTACATGATCATTGAGATCTTTTGCATTTACAGGTTTTACTTGTACATCTCCAGTGTCTCCCAATAGTGGAACATCGGTACGTATCTTGGTATTATCCACTTCAAATATGTCAGGAGCTACAAAGAAATTAGATATCAGAGTATTTGATCTAGTGGTATTTGATATGGGAGTATTTGATCTTGCCATATTGATATATGTCATCGCATCTTT
>JARCRW010000028.1 GCA_029850515.1 Nitrosotalea sp.
CATTTTTATAATTTCATCTTATTAGATAGATTGATTTATTCACAAAAGATGTTGAACAAATAATGAGAGAAAATCTTGAAAAAGAAGAATGCATCATTTCATCCCTTCCTCAGATCTGGGGAATAGCATTAGGATTATCAGGTTTCTTTCACAAAAATAAAGAGGGTATCCTTGTTCTTACAAACAAAAATGTAATTTTTGTTCCGCGTTACATCTGGATCACTACAAAAGAAAAGGAACAATATTTTGCGGGTGACAAAGCAAGCATAGGAAAGATTTCAAACTATAATGAATCAGATCTTGATGAGGATTTAATTGAGAATCCAAAATCTTGGATAATACCATTGGATTGCATAACAGATGTTAAGAGTATAACAACAAGAAAAGTAGATTTCTTACGAATTACATTTACAGAAAAAGGAAAAGAAAAAAAATATGATTTTGGAATCACCAAAACGGTAACAAATTATCCATATAGACAACCCCTTGTTTTTAAAAATTTGGACTGGAGTTTATGGGTAGGTTTGATAGTATCAAAATTAAAAAAACAGTAGGTTACAACACTAATTCTCTCCAGCATGTAGTTTTTCCCTTGCCTGTGAAATAACAAAATCATCATCAACATCTTGTTTTTTGAGGAATTTTAAATCAGTTACCTTCTTTTTGAATTTGAATATTTCAAGTTCATATGTTTTATTCTTAGGAGAATAGACTGCAAGCTGTAATGATGCAGAGCCTATATACTCCTCCATAAATTGTTTGTAGTGATCCGAAATTTTTAGCGATTTTAAAAAGACGTTCGTCGTCTGCAATATTCGAGATTGACAATATAGTATAAACTCATAGTTGGTATCCCCCTCAAAGAATCTCATTTTGATCTCATCATCTGGCCAATATTTTATCATCTGATTCCAGGTATTGACAAGTTTCCTTTTATCATCAAATATCAGGTATATGGTAGGCCGTACATCGAATACATGATATCCTAAACCTAGAAAATCTTCAAACCAGTTCATTTTAGAATCTGTCATGTTCAATTCCAAGCAGATATTGTATTTAATGATTAGATTACAAATAAGATGTTCCAATAAGAAAAGCTAAGATGTTAAATAAGTTCAGAATATGTTGTATCAGATGGGAAATAGAAAGCGAATAAGCGAAATAATGAAGATGAGTAAAGAGGAGCTATATCAATATCTCAGACAAGAAGACAATACAATTCAATCAACAGATAAAATAGAAATGAAGCCTTTTGAACATGGCATCAAAATTTTTTATTTCCACAAAGATTCTGAAAAACCCTACAAGACCAAAGTTTATCTAAATCCAGAAGAATCTGAATCTCTAAAATAAGTAGAGATCATTCTAGATGCTGTTTATAAAATTAAAATGAAAAAAGTGTGTGATTATAGGAAGGGTTTAGGTTTGAGTTCACGCCACTTGCCACGAGCCCAGAATCCCCATTTCTGTTTGTCTTCATTTGCATAGTAACATTTCTCGTTGTGAGGACATTCCATGCATTTTTCAGATGGTTCGATTGCTGGAGCAATATTGTTTGTCAGCAAGGTATTGAGAATTTTAGCCCTACGTTTTGTTTCGTTTAAGAGCCTCTCACTTTTTGGAACATTGAATTCCATTTCGTTTCCTTCTCTATCAAAGTAGACAATCACACCCTCGGGTTTGTCAAACATGAACAAATAGGAGTTCAGGTGTATGAAATCTGCCGGATATGGCATTTCAGGTAATTTCTCTGAACTTCTAAAGAGCATCACTACCTCATCTTCGACTCGGTCAGCTCTACCGACAATCTTTACGTTAGAACCTGCATCAAGTTGACCTTCAATTGGTTTTTCCATGATGCTAAATGCGCTCTTTTGCATTATCTTTGACACCATCTGCTTGTGATTGCTTTCAGACGGATCCTTTCGATCAAGGTATGCATTTCTCAAACATCCGCTTACCTCATCTACTGTGATCTTACCTTCGTCAGCTACTTGTGGATTAATTGCTGCAAAGACTTGCTCAATGACATCGTAAACATCTACTCGTGGTGGTGCATCAGTTGCTGCACGATAGTTTTCAATTCCTTCCTTAATTTTGTCTTGAACTTTTCCAACGATTTTTGCTTTTTTGTAGCTAGCTTTGGATTCTGTCATTCTTTTGAAGAGTGGGATTTCATCTATAAAAGGTATTTTATCCTAAAACAGTTTTTTTATGATATTATTCTTTATTTTATAATATTTTAAGCAATGATTTTAATAAAACCATTTCATATGTGCAATGAATCATGACCCTTAAAAAAATCGAGGCTGTTATTCCACAAGAAAAATTGGATGCAGTCTTCAATGCTCTAACATCACTTGACATAAGCGGATTTACGTATTTTAGTGTCAAGGGCAGAGGAGCCAGACCAAGAGAAATGGTATCTTCTGGCAGAGGAGGACGTGTTGAAGCTACACACAATGATAACTCCTTCATCTATGTAGTTGTTACTGAGAGTCAGTTACCTAAAGTAATAGATGCAATAACTACTCATGCAGGTACAGGAGTGGCGGGAGAAGGAAAGATCTTCGTATACAATGTCGAAGATGCAGTGGATATAGGAACCAAAAAACACGGTGATTCCTCACTCTAAATTTCTTTTACACATTTAATTTAATTTTAAAAAATATCTTAATCTATATACATCTAGTAAACACAACAAAGTCATGTTCTGGCCAGGAATGGGAGATCCGACAAAACGCAAAAAAACGCTCAGATTTCTTGCAATTTCAGCAGCTATAGGAATTACAGTTGTCTTGGTCAGTACCACAGTCATTTCAAAGGTCAAAGAACAAGATCCCCTTTACCACAAATGTGTTAATGGATTAGACATCACATATCATGTATCTGCCACATTAGATATTCAGGTAGATGGCAAAAAATGGATCAGGCCAGTTTATACAGGTACCGACATACCAAAAGACTGTGAAAGATCCATGGTTTTTCTAGATGATGGAACTATTCGTGGCGAGTGGATAAAGAAATACCCATTTGAGGTAGGCCAATTCTTGTGGATGTCGGGCTTTCCTTTAAGAGACATGGATGAAACCAAATCGAAAATCTATGTAAATGAAGTAGAATCATCCAACTTTATTCATACAGTAGTACAAGACGGAGTTCATTACAAGGCAGCGTTTGTCACAAAGAATGCAGGAGCGCCAACATTTACACCGCCCAAAAGCTAAACGTGAAACAGTTTAAAGGTAGACTCGGAATAATTTAAAATCAAAGTTATTTGAAAATACCCGATAGTGAAGATGAAATTAAAAATAAGAAAAAGAGTTTTGGGTTTTTACCAGTATTTACCGTTGTCTGGTATCAGACCAATGCCTTCTCTTTCAAAGTGCTTGTTGAGTTCTGCGACCCATCTTTCTCTTGTGTCGCCACCAAGACCGTGCACTCTGAGCCAGAATGCAATTACTCCGAGAAGGAATACTGAGAACATGATGGTTGCAAATATGTAGACCATCACATCATAGAATAGCGGGTCATAGTTTGGACCTATCTGACCTGCAAAGTTTGACAGTATACCTACGAGCATAGTGAATATCGTGCTCATCATGATTTCAAACAATTTAGGTGCGATATATACATTTCTGTAGGAGATGAAAAATAGAGATCTAATATGAGATTAATAAAATAAGAAAAAAGAGAAGAACTAAGCTCTCTTTGCTTTTTCCGCTTGCTTTGCTTTTACTACAAAGGCAATGAAGATTCCACCGAATATTCCACCTGAGATGATTGATGCACCGACTACACCGTTTGCATCAAGATATGGAGTACCTGAACCTGCGTGCGGATTATTTTGTACTGCCTGTACTTTAGCTCTTGCTAATGCCAACTCCTGTTCGAGTCCAAGACCACCACCTGGTGTGTATTGAGCTGCGGCAAATGGAGCAAATGTAGAGGCTGCAAATAGAGCCAACAGTACAGTTCCAACAATTATTGGTGTTTTCATATGAATACCTAATTGAGATTCGATTTCGTAGATATTTAACTTTTATGTAATTAATACTTGAAAGGGGTCAAGTAACATTTATGTTTCCTTAAAAAACAAGCGGTTCGTGGGTCGACTTCATTCACATAGACATGGTAAATCACATTCAACAAGGCCGATTACTCCCAGTACACCTACATGGGTAAAACAGAGTCCAGCCGAAATTGAAGAATTGGTTGTAAAATATGCAAAAGAAGGTCTTGTTCCAAGCAAGATTGGAATAAAATTACGCGATCAATATGCAATACCAATTACAAGACAAATTGTAAAAAAGTCAATTACAGAGATCCTCGAACAGAAGGGAATCAAAACAGAAATGCCTGAAGATTTGAATAACTTGGTAAACAAGGCACTTGGCCTACAGAAACATCTGAAGGAGAATAAATCTGATAAAAGAAATGTCAGATCGCTTGAACTCCTAGAGGCAAAGGTTCACAGGTTATCTTCATATTACAAGAAAATTGGAACGATACCCAAAACTTGGAAATATAAGGCAGTCATTGCTCAACTCGAGTAATGGCAAAGTTAGATCAAGCATTATCTTATTTCCATGATAGAATTTCTGATTGCATCAAAACAGGGAAGAATATTTCAGTAATCACCCATCTTGACTGTGACGGAATAACCTCCGGTAGCATTGTTACAAAATCTTTGATCAGATCAGGTGCAAAATGTACCGTACGTACCGTCAATGAATTCAGTAAAAATATTATTGAAAAAATGAAAAGTGATTCAAGACAGTTTCACATAATTACAGATCTTGGCGGAGGATTTGCAAAGGATATTGACGAGGCATTAGGTGAAGATTGGATAGTAGTTGATCATCATCAGATACCACATGAAGAATTTGACAATCAAAAAGTTATCAATGCTTGGAAATATGATGTTGACGGAGGAAAAGACGTTTCGGCAGGCGGTATGGCATATCTTGTTTCAAAAGCACTTCACAAAGAAAACACAGATTTAGCATGGATTGCAGTAGTTGCAGCGTTAGGAGATCGCCAGGATCAAGGTGAAAAGAAATCATTTACAGGAATAAATTTAGAAATTGCATCCGCTGCAAAAAAGAACAATCAAGTCGAAATTGATTTAGATATTTTGCTTGTTGGTAGAGAAACAAGGCCATTACCAGATGCACTTGCATTTACCTCACAGCCTTTCATAGAGGGATTGACATGGAATCGTGATGCATGTCTTTCACTTTTAAATTCCTCAGGAATAAAATTAAAGGACGGTAGTAGATGGCGTGTTCCTGCCGAATTAACAGAAGATGAAAAACGAATACTTCTTCAAACAATATCAAAGTACATTTCGACTAAAAATGCAAGCGATATACTAGATGAGCTTGTAGGATACACATACACTCTATCTGGCGAAGATAAGAGAAGTTTCCTTCGTGATGCAAGAGAGTTTTCAACGATGCTAAACTCTTGTGGTAGGATTCGCAAGGCAGGAGTTGGAATAGCAATTTGCATGGGGGACAGAACTAAGATGCTACAAGAGGGTGAAAATATCTTGGTAGAGTATAGGACATTTTTGAGAACCTACATGAACACACTTTCTAGCGAAAGATGGAGAATAACCGATAATGGTCATTACCTGATGGTAAATGGTGAAGGTCTAGTACCTGAAAATATGACAGGTGCGGTATCATCGCTTCTTGGAGGATCACAGAAAAATACTGGAAAGATAATCATACTTAGAACAAATGGGGAAGAGGGAACAATAAAGTTCTCTTCACGTAAATCCACAGGCTGTAAATCGGAGGTAAATTTGGGGTTGTTAATGCGAGAATGTGCTGCAAGAGTATCAGGCGTGGGAGGAGGTCATGCTGCTGCAGCAGGGGCAAGAATTACAAAAGACAAATTGGATGAATTCCTAGATTACTTGGAAAAAAATGTCTCTAGAATGCAAAGTTCAAGTGTTTCTGAATAATCTTTCAGAGAAAAAGGCAGAATCCATAAGAAAATCTTTGGAGCCCGATAATGTAGATTTTCCAGAAAATCTTTCTTTTAAAATTGAAAAAGATGAGACATCTCTTATTTTTACATTTGAGGGTAAAGGAAATATAAGAACATTGATTTCTACTATTGATGAAGTTCTTGAACAGACTCAAGTTATACTCAAAGTGACTAGTTGATGCTTGACCCAAAACTTCTTCGAGATAATCCAGACAAGATCAGGAATATGTTAGAAGCAAGGGCTGTCAAATTTCCTCTTGATGATTTAATCTCACTAGATAAGGACAGGAGAGAATTAATTATAAAAACTGATGAGTTTCGAAAAAAGAGAAATGAAGTATCATTAGAAATTGCAAGAAAAAAGAAAGCAAAGGAAGATGCATCTAGTCTTATAGACCAAATGCAGACAGTTTCAGACAATCTTAGAAAATTAGAAGAGGACCAGATAAAGATAGAAGAAAAATTCACAAAACTTTCCCTAACATTACCCAACATGATACATGAGTCAGTTCCCATTGGAAAAGATGATACCGCAAACAAAGAAATAAAAAAATGGGGTGACATACCCATTTTTGATTTCGAGATAAAGGATCACATAGATTTGACACAGAGTCTAGATCTCGTAGATTTAGAGAGAGCTGCTAAGGTGTCAGGAGCAAGATTTTACTATCTTAAAAATCAACTTGTCAGATTAAACCAAGCGTTATTACAATTTGCACTTGATTTTTTGTCTGAGAAAAATTACATTCCAATACAAACACCATTTTTGATAAACAAAGCTGCCATGGAAGGTGCCATAATTGCCCAAGATTTCGAGGACGTAATTTACAAGATTGAGGGTGAAGACCTCTATCTCATAGGAACAAGTGAACATGCAGTAGCATCAATGCATTCAGATGAGATAATCGATGGGAAAAGATTGCCCCTACGATATGCAGGAGTTAGCACATGTTTTAGAAAAGAGGCAGGCGCTCATGGCAGAGACCAGAAGGGAATATTTCGTGTACATCAATTTGAAAAAGTGGAACAGTTTGTATTTACAAGACCTGAAGATTCATGGCATGAACATGAGAGGATGCTTGCAATTGCAGAAGAATTTTACCAAAAAATAGGGATACCATATAGAATAATGCTACTATCAAGTGCAGACTTGGGCAAAGTTTCTGCCAAGACCTACGATCTAGAAGCATGGATGACAGGACAGAAAAACTACAGAGAGATAGTATCATGCTCCAATTGTCTTGACTTTCAAGCAAGAAGGCTAAAAATAAGATTTAGAGATAGAACTGATGAACAACCGCAATATCTCCATTCTTTGAACAGTACTCTAGTAGCAACTACAAGAACAATGGTTGCAATAATAGAAAATTTCCAGACCAGAGATGGACATATTGCAGTTCCAAAGGCATTACAAAAATATGTAGGCTCTAGCCTAATCTAAAATGTCGTACAACTTATATTTTGGCCTCAGAAGTTCATCATAGTTGGCACGCCAAAAGACTGCAAGAGTGAAAGACAAGTGGAGAGAAAAGAAGTGGGTCACGGTACTGCTTCCTGCTTCATTTGATAAAAAGCCAATTGCCTACATTCCAGTCACTGATGATGATAGTGCAATAGGCAGAGTAATAGAGGTCACATTACATGACATACTAAAAGGAGATCCTTCCCAGCATCAATTCAAATTGTATTTCCAGGTTCATAAAATAGAAGGAGAAATTGCAACTACAATTTTCAAGAGATTTGAATATGCAAAGGAGTTTCTAAGAAGTCTTGTAAGACGAGGTTCATCGTTGATTAGTTTTATTGCCGATGTCAAGACCAAAGACGGGTACATCTTCAGGATAAAGATAGTTGCATTGACACAGAAAAAATTGAATACTTCAAGAAAACATGCAATTAGACTAGTTGCTCAAGAAATAATGTCAAAAACTATTCCAGAAATGACAATAGACCAATTCATCCAGGCTACAGTGTTTGGAAAAATAAACTCGGACATCATGGCCGCTGTCAAGAAAATCGTTCATGTAAGACATGTTGGAATTGAAAAGGCAAAGCTCATTAGAACCGCAGAGGGCGAAATTGCTCTGTTACAAGCCTAATAGATATAATCCATCCTACACATCACATACAGCATGGCACACCAGTTAGAAGTAACGGTCGAGGTAATCTTGCATGCCACGGAGGACAGCAGAAAAATTTTTGATCCAATCTTCGAGTTATTTCAGATAAAGGGGGACGAGTTTATCACAGAAAGAACTCTGGGCCACTACGGAAATACAATATTACTTGCCAAGATAACACTTGCAAAAAAACGTGCAGAGGAATTTATCAAAAAGTTGGCATCCAAGATCCCAAAAATCCAAATGGATGAATTAATAGAAAATATCGACATGTATTTTGAGGACACATCGCTTTTTTTAAGAATAGGCAAAAATGAGATTGTACGAAAAGAAATCAGCCTGCAACAAAATAATGCGATAAAGATTAAGGTAAAAATGCCAGTCTACAAAAAAGACCAAATTTCAAAGAAATACATAGAATTACTTACAGTTTGAATAAAATCTGCAAAGCCAGAGCATGGTTTAATAATATTTATCAGCCAAAGATAAAAGGGAATGAGGTAATATTTTTGCCGCTCCAGTCTGAGCATCTGCTGTGAGGAAGCCGCGACGAACCGACCCAAAACACCTTTTGATCTATTTTCATACGGTTCTTTTAAATAGAGTGGATCCTGTTTTTTCGCTGTGAAAACAGATTATGATATCATAGTAGCTGGAGGAGGACTTGCAGGAATGATTGCTGCCCAATCAGCATCATATTACTCTAAACAAAGATTATCAATTCTAGTAATAGATAGAAATCCAGAACTTACCATAGGCAAGAAGACAATCAACGGCTGGGTTTGTGGAGATGCGGTGGGAAAGAACACTGTAGACTATATGACTGAGAGGATCAAAATTGCATGGGGTAACCCTGAGATCGAACATCCAGTAAAGGGAGTAATGGCATTTTCTCCTGACAGAGAGACATCAATTCCCTTTGATGGTGATGGATACATGCTAAATAGGCAGCAGCTTCCTCAGCGTCAGCTTCGTGATGCAAAAAAGGTAGGAGTCAATATCCAATATTCTGTGGCACTAAGAGGCTTATTGTACGACAATGGAACTGTTGTCGGAGTTGAAGGAACAAATCTAATTACAAATGAGTCATTCAAAAAAACTGCAAAGATAGTAGTTGATGCTACAGGAGTCACATCCATGTTAAGAAATGGTTTATCCATAAGTTCAAAGATTGAACGCAAGATAGACCGTGATGATTTAGAATCTACTGGAAGACACATCATGAAATTTGAACAGGGGATAGATGACAAGAAAGATTTTGATCCAGATTACTGCATAATCCATCTTGATCAGGATATAGCTCCTGGAGGATATGGATGGGTCTTTCCAAAAGGGAAAAACAAGGTCAACATAGGATTAGGGGTGCAACAAAAAGAATTGATAAAAAGAAATCACAGACTAGGTACACATGACGATGTTACAAAACTGATCAATGATTATGTAAAACTAAACAAAGCAATCAAGAATCCAAAGTTATCAGATGACGTAATGGACTCCAACAATGTAACTGGCAACTGGCAAGTTTCTGTTAGAAGACAAAATGATTGTTTGGTGGCAAATGGATACATGCTTGTTGGAGATTCTGCGTGGATGCCAAAACCACTCGATGCGGGAGGAATTGGTCCTGCAATAGTTGCAGCTACCATATTAGGTAAAAATGCAGTAAATGCAATTGAGGCCAATGATGTTAGTGAGACAGGCCTTTGGCAATACAATATTGATTTTATAAACGATTATGGATACAAAACAGCAGGTCTCGAAGTTTTCAGACGATTGCTTCAGACGCTTACAAATGATCAGATAAACTATGGAATGAAGCACTTTTTGTCAAAGCTAGATGTAGAGGCGATCAGCAAGGGAGAACACCCAGACTTTGGAACAGTTGGAAAACTAGGTATGCTGATAAGAGGAGCTCTTAACAAAAAGTTGGCAGACTCACTAAGATTTACTGCACAGCAGAACAAAACATTAACAGATCATTATTATAACTTCCCCAAAAAGCCAGATGGTTTTGATGCTTGGCAGAAAACTTTGCATCATATCCTAGATGAATCGTTTGCAAGGATAGAAGTCTAGGCACAGTAAATTGTTACAAGTATTAAAACCACTTTTCCTACATATTAAAACAGAAAGCAGGGTAAGACAGGCACAGTAACACAGTTTGTCAACAAGTGTCTCCTCAAACGTCAATTCTTCCATTCATGATGCAAAAACAGAAGACATTTTTAAATTGAGGATGTGACTTGAAGCAAATGTGCTTGCAGAGTCATCATTATACATAGACTGGAATAATTCCTTTGAAATTTTAGACAAGGCATATGCAGCTAATCTGTTTGTACTCATAATAGGACCAAAAGGAACTGGTAAGACAACGCTAGTGAGACAATTTGCCGCAAAACGAGGAATCAATCTTGAATCAATTAATTTCAGTTTGAGGACCCGTGAAAGTCACCTAGTAGGTGCAAAGACATTGGAGAATGGAGCAATTGGGTTTGAACAAGGAATTCTAGTCAAGTCCATGAAAGAGGGAAATATGTTATATCTAGATGAGATAAACTCTGCAGAAGCAGATGTGCTTCTCCGTCTTGATGAAGCATTAGATGATAGAAGACAGATCGTTCTAAAGGAATCAAGTGGAGAATTGATCAAAGCTGCAAAAGGATGGTTTGTTGTTGCTACAATCAATCCGTTATCACATGTAGGTACAAAAGAGCTTCCGCCTCAATTATTAAGTAGATTTCCAATAAGACTCAGGCTAGATTATCCACCAGAAGAGATTGAATTTCAGATAGTTAAACAGTATTCTTCTGGGTCTCACGAAAAAGAGATCATGCAAGGAATAAAGTTAGCAAACATTTTACGACAGGCAGCTGCAGTTGAGGAGTTATACTATTCCCCAAGTTTGCGTGAAACAATAGCATTTGCAAAGATACTTGATTCTGGCATGAAAACAAGGCAGGCGGCAGAGGTAGTATTTGCCAATGTATACCTACAATGGGGTAACGTGGAATTCCAAAAAGTAAACGACATCATAACGTCAATGTTTGGTAGTTAATGCAATCATTACATCTTCGAAATGACACATTACTTGAGATAGCTACATTTCTTGTAAGAAGATGGTCTGGAAAAGAATCTGTCACGGTTAGCATATCGGATCAAAAAGAGGTGCAGACCAAGCTACGAGAGAACAAAGTGATGATGTTCCCATTAGAGAGATATCAGGGAACAGACTTTCAAAAGTATAGACAGTTCAGAACAGCATTGTGGTATGAAGCAATGCGAATTAGATACTCAAATAAAATTCTCAGTAATGACCACGCCTTTGGTTTTATTCTCAACACCCTTGAGACAAGAAGAATTGAGACCATAGCAAGAACGGTTTGGCAAGGGATGGATAGTGAGATTATCTTCAGATATGGTCTTTCATGGCTTTACAGGCCATTATTGAATACGTTATACGGAAACACCAGGATTGTAGAAGGTTTTTCGCAATATTTTCTGCTAGGAGATATCAAAGGAGAACTGTCTCCTAGTGCATTTGAGAAGGTCCAAAAGGCAAGTAAGTTAGCTATTGAGATAGTCAAAGAATCCATTGAAAAAAAATATGAGACAGACTGGCTTGAAAAAAAGGTACCGGAAATAATCAAGATTTTAGAAATTGATCCACTCCTAACTATTCCGATATCAATACCCAAAATTAGTTCTGGAATGGCGCTTTCAGATCAGGAATTTGTAAAGACTTTGAACAAGATTGCAAAATATCGTGAAAATGACTTTGGCGAACTAGATCCAAACAAAATTACAGAAGGCAAGGAGGTCTTTGATGAATTCAAGGTTTTACTAGAAGAGTCAAAGAGAACGGAGAACAGAGGACTAAACAGTGAAGTAATAGGAGTAAACATTCCCACTGCAACAAATGTAGACGAGACAAAGATTATTGATACAGATCTAATAAATCACCTGAAAGCAAAATTTAAAGAATGGAAATCAGGGTGGAAAGAGGAACATGTTTTTTCAGGAGATGAATTTGATGAAGAGTCATACATGGAAGGCCACAAACCTTTCCTATCAGATAGAAAAATTGCAATCAAGACTAAGATTGTAATACTTCTTGATCATTCATCTAGCATAGCAAACCAAGAGATACAATACAAAAAAGCAACACTTGCCTTATGCGAAGTCTTGGAATATTTGAAAGTAAAATTTTCAGTATATGCATTTAACACAGAACGAAAACAAGTTATTTGTTGGTTGATAAAGCCAGAAAATTTAAAATGGAATAATATTTCTGCCAAGAGACTCGTACAGATAAAAGCAAACGGTAGTACCCCATTAGCCGAAGTTTACAACATGTTGCTACCATCTCTTCGGTCAAAAAAACCAGACATATTTTTAACATTGACAGATGGCGAACCCTCAGATCCTGATGCAGTTCGTTCTATAATAAGAGATTTCAAATCAATTGGAATAAAGATGGTTGCAATAGGCTGTGGATCTGACACAGGAGATGCAATAGTGATTGCAAACAATCTCAGAAGACTAGGTTACGAACGTACTCTTGCAGTAAGCAGACTAAGTGACATCCCAAAAAGAGTTTTGAATGTATTAGGAACTAGTTGAAATGAAATGCCTCTCAGTATCACAACCTTATGCTGATTTGATAATTAATGGTAAAAAAACAATAGAGGTGAGAACATGGAATACAAAGTTTAGAGGTGAATTTTTGATTCATGCACCAATTAAAATCAAAGATAACGCATGTAAGAAATTAGGCATTGACAAGTCTAGTCTTAGAACAGGAGTAATAATAGGAAAAGCTGAAATTTATGGTGTAAAATCATACGACTCCATAAAGGCGCTCAAGGAGGATTATAACAAACATTTTGCAACAGAAGAATTTCTACGTCACAAATATGGATTCCTCCTTAGAAAACCACAGGCTCTCAGAGTTCCAATCCCATACAAGGGCAGTTTAGGGTTTTTTGAAGTTAAGATACGTTCAGGACCATCTAACAGCGATATCAGATCAGAATTGTTTGATGAGGAATATAGATATCAGTGGATAGGAAAACACTAGTGTAAAATAAAGAAATTAGATCTTGATATTTGGATTTTCTTTTTTGAGTTTTTCCCAGTCTGCCAGAAAGTTTTTCAGACCAATATCTGTTAAAGGGTGTTTTAGCATTTTTCCTAGTATATCTGGTGGTAATGTTACCACATCAGCTCCAATTTTTGCAGCTTCTACTACATGCATTGGATGCCTTACACTTGCAACAAGAATTTGTGTACTAAATTTGTAATTCTCAAAGACTTGGTGTATCTCTTTGATAAGGTTCATTCCATCTTGTCCATTGTCATCAAGTCTTCCAATAAATGGACTTACATATTTTGCACCTGCTTTTGCCGCCAATATTGCTTGGTTTACAGAAAAACAAAGTGTGATATTTACTGGAATATTCTCAGATGTCAATATCTTACAAGCTTTTAGACCATCAGGAGTCAGAGGGCATTTTACTATTACATTGTTACCATATTTTCGAAGTCGCCTACCTTCCTCCAACATGCCATTGGTTTCTACGCTTAATACCTCCAAGCTAACATCGCCTTTGATAATTTGAACAATCTCCTCCATTACTTTTTGAGGATCTCCACCCTCCTTTGCCATAAGAGATGGGTTTGTAGTGATTCCATCTACAAGACCCATATCGTTGTACATCTTTATTGCTGAAATATTAGCAGTATCCAGAAATATCTTCATCTGGTTTGACTCCGAATAGACTTGACTGCATTAGATATATGAATTGATGTAATACCATGTTTTTCAAGTAAGAGTGGAATCTCACCGTCTCTTGCAGATTCGCCAAACTGATCCTTTACCCCTATACGTTTTACAAGAACAGGATATGTTTCAGAGATTGTTTCTGTAACTGCAGAACCAAATCCTGCCATCACATTATGTTCTTCACATGTAACTATTCCTCCTGTCTCACGTGCTGCCTTTTCCAAGATTTCAGAGTCAATCGGTTTGATTGAGAACATGTCAATGACTCTACATGATATTCCCTCTTGCTTCAAAGAGTCTGCAGCTTCAAGAGCAATACTAACAGTTATGCCGCATGCAACAATAGTACAATCAGATCCATCTCGTAGAACAATTCCTTTACCCATCTGAAATTCTTGTTCTTTTGAATGAATTACAGGTGTTTTTGATCTTGCCAATCTCATATAGCACGGACCATAAACTTGTGTAAAAAGTCGAGTGAGTTTTTCCACAGATACTGTATCAGCAGGAACAAAGACCTTGATATTTGGAATGACCCTCATTATTGCAATATCTTCAATCTGTTGATGAGAGCCTCCATCAGGACCCACACTGAGACCGCCATGAGATACAACCATTTTCACATTCAACCCATTTTTGCCATTTCTTGAGGGATATGCTATTGCATTACGTATCTGGTCAACACACCTACCAGGAAGAAAGGCAGCATAAGTACTTGCAAATGGAATTTTACCCTCATTTGCAAGACCCGCAGCCATGGTAACCAAGTTGGCTTCAGCAATGCCAACATTAAAGAATCTATTTGGAAATTTTTTTCCAAATGGTTTTGTCTTTAGCGAGTCTGTAGTATCTGCACCAACTACTACAATGTTAGAATTTTCGTCTCCTAACTTGAGTAGTGTTTCACCATAAACAGTTCTCATATCAGCAAATTCTGTCATGTAAAACCTGCCTCCTGTGCTATTTGTAAAAGTTCAGTCTTCTTTTTACCTACCTCATGTAGATCTATCCATTTTTTTACAAGATCAGTGCCTCCTAGACTGTGCGCCTTGTTAATCAAAAGTTTCCTTCTTGCATGCATTAGCTTCTTTCTAAATTCAATAATTGTGGATCTGACATCTTTTTGTCCTATTATTGCGCTTCCGCCTACAAATACTCTTGCACCATCAAAGAAACATGATTCCACATTTGTCAAATCCACTCCTCCGTCTGCCTCAATAAGACCATCAAATTTTTGTTCTGATAGAAATTTGGCTATTCGTTGTGTCTTTTCATGTGTAGATTCAATATATTTCTGTCCTGATTTGCCTGGAATCACTGACATTATTATTAGCTGATCCAAATCTGGAATAAATTTTTCAGACCACTGAGGTAGATCTGTATCAGGGTTGATTGCAAGTCCAACACTTACAGAATTTGAGCGCAGGATATCATGAATTTCTCCAAAACTTGATTCATTACAGACTTCAGCATGTACTGTAATTATGTCAGATCCTGCATC
Organism: Nitrosotalea sp.; assembly: GCA_029850515.1. Taxonomy (GTDB): domain Archaea; phylum Thermoproteota; class Nitrososphaeria; order Nitrososphaerales; family Nitrosopumilaceae; genus Nitrosotalea. Next base: position 15,404 of record JARCRW010000028.1, read on the forward strand.
GACATAATTCTTTACATGCTTTACTGGTTCTGTGATCATAAGATGAGTATCAAAAGGAATTGGTGTGATTGGCCTTAGTTGTTTTATTTTCTCATGATCAAATGTCTTATTTGGTACAAATACACCATCCATCACATCAAGGTGAATAAAGTCTGCCCTTGCAAGAGATGCTCTTTTTACTTCGTTTTCCAGATTCATCATATCGCCTGCAATTATAGATGGAGATATCAAAAATTGGCAATCTAATTCCAGATCAATTATTGGAGACATCTGCGAATTTGGTGCAACACCATGCCATTTTGGGTTATCTTCCATGTGTTCTACAGATTTGCCTTTGATAGTACGAGATATGATAATTGATGGAGTTCCCTTTGTTTGCAAAGCAGAATTTACGGCTTTGGAGATCTGTTCTATACGATGACCATCTATTTCCAAGACATTCCATCCAAAAGATCTCCATTTATCCCCCACCTTCCATCTTGCAGCATTTTTCCACATCTCAGAAATATCATCACCTACAAGTTCCTCATCAAGAGGCATCACTCTTTCCGTATAGTCATCTTGTTGAATGAAGTTTCTATCCAAGAAAACTGTTAGATTATCGACTTTGTATTTGGGTGCAGTCATGGCAGCCTCCCAAACTTGTCCTTCGTCAGATTCACCATCGCCAATTATTGTGTAGATGTGATGATTTTTTCCGTCAATTCGTGCAGCAAGAGCCATTCCAATAGAAAATGATAATCCTAATCCAAGTGATCCGCCACAAAATTCAACTCCAGGACATTTAAAGTCAGGATGACCTTGCAATTTGCTTCCAAATTTTCTTAAAGTCTCCATTTCAGATTTAGCAAAAAATCCAGCTACCGCAAGATTAGAAAACAAACCCGGCGAAGCATGACCTTTTGATAACACGAGTCTATCCCGGTCGTCCCATAGAGGATTTTTCGGGTCATAGTTTAAGAATTTGAAATACATGCAGCCCAGAATCTCTGCCATTGAGAATGAACCTCCCGGATGACCAGAGCCAGCAACAGTGATTCCTTTAATCACAAGTTTCCGTGCTTCTTTTACTTTTTTGAAGATATGATAATAATTTAGGGCCATACCCATTCCAAAATTTGAATCTTAAAATTTCCACTAGAATTCAAATTCATGTTTTTTAGCGCGTTTGGAGTAAATAAAAAGTTATTTCACAAAATATTAATCCAAAGTCAACGTAGAAAAAATATGGATATAAGAGATCTCTTCCCTCTTGTTATTTATGATGACAGATGCTACCTTTGTTCCAAATTTGCAAGTGTTGTACATATCTTTGCTAAAGACAAGATCTTGATTGTTGGTCATTATTCGGACATCGGGATGAAAATAAAATCAGAGGTTTTTGATTGCAATTATGATTCTACCAAAATGTTCTGGTTCATAGAAAAAAAGACAGCATATGGCGGAAGAGCAGCAATACTACCCCTCTTTTTCAATATTTTAACTAGCAGGTCAAGAGGACATCTAAACTATGACTCATCTTCTAATTGTGATCAAGATTGCAAAACACCAAAGGCTTTTTTCATGAGAACCGGAAGTTTATTTTCCAACAGTAAAAAAATAACATTAAAGTTCTAAAAACTAGTATCCTCGACTGTTTCTATCAGGCGTTCCAACATTCGGATTTCGAAATCCATGTTTTTCCATCATATGGTTTAAGAACCTAATGTCATCAGAGAATTTTTCTCCGCATATACTACAGTTGCTCATAGTATAAGTAACTGATCGTGATCTTTTTTAGGTTTTGTAAACATATACAGTATATGACAGATAACCAAAAACTACACAAAATTACCTTTATCATAACACCTAACGCAAATGGCTATGTTATAGGATGCAATGAAATACAATCATTATTCACAGATGTATCCTCAGTTACCGAAATAGATAGAATCGTAAGAGATCTGGTATCAGAATACATCGACAACTTTCCAGATGATGCACAAAAGCGAGGTTTTGACAAAAATACACCCATAGAAACTACATGGAATGCATCTCCCAATTCTGTTGCTTTAGAATAGTAAAAGGCGCCAGCACTACTGCTTCCCAAGGGCTCTCGCACCTTAGTAACACAGTAGCGACATTGGGTTTGACTTCCGGGTTCGGTATGGGACCGGGTCGGACCCCAACGCTGTGGCCGGCTTAGTTTCTTTGGCTTCTAATGTTATG
>JARCRW010000029.1 GCA_029850515.1 Nitrosotalea sp.
TTTCCCATATATGTGGATTTAATAAAAAATTTTAGTAGGGGATTGTATTACTATGTTACCAGCAGATTTTATGATCCTGAATTTGCGGATATTGTAAAGCATAAACTCAAAAATACTGTAGAAGTACAAAATACGCTAAACTCCATGAACTGATAACAACTATGAAACCTGTGATAATTATTAAATACTTCTAGAATGTCAATGCGTGGTAATGATGAGTAAAACAATCCTAGCGACTGTTACAGCCGCAGTTCTGGTAGGTGCCTTTGTGGCATTTACACCACTGCAAGCATTTGCAGCAACACAGGTCTTTACAAACCATGAGACAAATGTTTCATTTGGCCCTTATAATGTAGGACCAATTTGTGGCTCAAGCGATAATGTCTTTAGTGGAAAGTTTAACTCCGATGTAACGGTTTGGGACAACAATAAAGCTGATTTTCAAATCAGCGAACACGGTGACCTTACAGACAGCACTACAGGTGCTCATGTGGGACAAGTAAGTGCAGCAGAACATGAGAATTTCAATCCAGGTGGTTTACCAATCACATTCCAGGTAAACGAAGTAGTAACCTGTGATGGCAATGGCCCAGTATTGGGTACTCCATTACACTTAGGTGCTACTGTAGACCAACAGGGTAACGTACACCTACACCAATAAGTCACTCATATCTTTTTTATTTTTTTACACATTATTTTGTAATACGAATGATTTCTACAGAGTCAAAAGTAGGTACATTTAGACATGTTTCACAATGACATGGACTAATGGTTGGACACATGTATTATCTAACCAGAGATTCAATTCCACCACCTAATTATTGACCTTTTTTCTCAATTGATTTCTTAAAATGAAATGGATAGTTTAAGAGAGTTTAATACGACATTAAACTTTTGACATCGATTCAAAACGCAAGTAAGAAATTGTAGAAATAATTTCAAGTTTGTAATATTGAACTTGAGTAATATGTGGGATAACATATACGAAAAGGACAGTTCATTTTTTGGTGAAAAGCCAAGTGACTTTGCCATGTCCTGTTATGATACCATGAAAGATGGATCTGAGACAATACTAGAGTTAGGTTGCGGTCAAGGGCGAGATTCTTTATTTTTTGCATCAAAGGGAATTAAAGTAAAGGCATTAGATTACTCACGCCTTGCCATAGAGCAATTATCCAAACGTGCAAAGCAAACTGGTCTTTCTGTTGAGGCTTCTGTCTATGACGCTACAAGACCACTTCCGTTTAACGATAATGAATTTGATGCAGTATACTCACACATGCTTTTTAGTATGAAATTTAGTCGAGAACAGTTGAAATTCATTTTCAAAGAAATTAGGAGGGTTTTGAGAAACGATGGGTTTCATTTTTTTTCAGTAAGGAATTATAATGATAAATTCTATGGGAAGGGAATTAAAGTAGATGATGAAATTTATGATATTAACGGATTTCAGATTAGATTTTTTACAACACAAGAAATAGAGAATCTCTCTGAGGGCTTCAAGATATTTGAAATCAAAGAAGATTATGAGGAACCTGTAACACTTTATCTTGTTACCTCAAGGAAATATTAGTAATTGTTGGATTATGTTTAAATTAATTATCAAAGGATGAATAGTATGGCAGAAATAATTAATGCGGAGAAACTTAAAGAACAAAAAGACGAATTTGTCATAATTGATGTTCGTGAATCAGACGAACTTGCTGGAAGACAGATCGAAGGCTCAATAAACATCCCCTTAGGTCTTGCTATACGTAATGCAAGACAGGGAAAACTTGAACACCTGAAAGGTAAGAAAATAGTCTGTCATTGTTCCGCAGGTTATAGAGGAAACATTGCCGCTGAAGAATTTTGTAAATGTGGTATCCAAGCAGTAAATCTTGAAGGCGGATTTGAGGCTTGGAGCAAGTTAAACCAAAAATGAGATGAGTTTAAGCGAGTTTAATACGGCATTAAACTTTTGTCAAAATAGATTTTGTTAAGTTAATGGATATGAAACCAACTCAATAAGCAGCCAAATCTTTTGCAGGTTATTTTCGATCTTTACTACGGATTAATTCCCACGCTACAAAAGCGACTAAACCTGCTAAAACTAGTTTACCTTCTGTTGATTTTGGGAGCAAGTCCAATATTGACGATAAGATTTTTTCTTCTTTTGGGGCAAGGCTTAGATGAACTGGTTTTTCATTACCAAGAGCAGTAAGTAATTTACGATTATCCTTCATGCTCTCCTTTGCTACTTGTAATACCTCTTGGTTCATATTTTCCTAATCCTCTTCGATACATATAAAATTATTTTAGCCATTGCATCCTCGTTTAATTTAGACCTCTCTTCTTGAACCTCTAGGAGTAATTTTCTAAGATATTCTTGCTCATTTTCATCATCAATTGCGAGCCTAAAACCATTCAATCTCAAAAGCGTATCTGCACATACGAAGGCAGTTCTTTTATTTCCACCACTAAAGGGCTGTGCCCATGATATTCCACCAAGGATGTAAGATGCCTTCATTATGAGATTTTCTTGTTTGTTAACCATATTCAAAATATTTTTTAGTTCATCTCGATTGGCATTTACGGCTTCAAATGCGGTTGGGTTCTGCTCCAACCATTCTTGTATTATGCCCTTGTTAATCTCAATAACAAGTTCTATAGTGAGTTTGGTCATAGACTTGCTGCGTTTAAGAGAGTTTAATACGGCATTAAACTTTTGTCAAAACGGAATTCTAACTGGAAGTTGTTTCCTATGGAGAAGTGTTATGGCAAAAATCTTCAGTTTTTTATGGTTTAAAGATTGAACTCTGACTTGAAATTTTTATAAAATGTTTGTAGATTCTCTTTGACCATCCCAATCTTCTGCGGTATCTGTTTCTCAATTATGCTCGGATGGATGTATGTTGCCTTGCTTAGTTCTTCCTTTGATTTTTCTAACCAAAGTTTTATGATTGATTCATCTACCTCGAGATGGAACTGTATTCCAACTGCACTACCTATCTTTATTGCCTGATTCTGATAATGTGATGAATGTGCTAGCCTGATTGCATTCTTTGGCAGATCAAAAGTGTCACCATGCCAATGAAAAACAAGAAATGGGCTCTTTATTCCATTGAAGAGTTTTGACTGGGAAATATTGTCAAACTCAACGTCATTGTAGAATCCTATTTCTTTTCTGGGTCCCCTGTATACTCTAGCATCAAATGCTTTGGCGATAAGCTGTGACCCAAGACAAATGCCCAAAACCGGGATCTCTCTTTTTACCGAATCACGAATCAATAACATCTCTTGTTTTAGATATGGAAGATCATCATTTGCACTCTCGGGGGCACCAAGTACTATTATGGCATCATATCTAGTCTCTGGAATTTTTTCATTTTTTGCAAGGATTATCTTTGTGTTAAACCCATCTGCTTTGAGTAGATCTCCTAACGTCCCAATTCCTTCTATCTTTGTATTTTGGATTATAAGAAATTCTGACATGTGGGTCTGAAAATTGCTTAATAGTCTAGCTTGTAAATAAGTTTGTGAATTTTAAATCAGATGAAATCTACAGAATACAAGGTTTTGTAAAATCGCTCAATTCTGCACATCACAGCATAGTCGTTGTAGAAGGAAAACGCGATGAGGAAGCACTGAAAAAATTGGGGTTTTCTGGAAAGATATGTCAGTTTCACAGCTTCAAAGGCATCATAAAATTTGCTGATAGTATGCCCAAGTACAAAAGTCTCATACTGTTACTAGACTCTGACCAAAAGGGACGTTATCTTACAAAGAGGATAATCTCTCAACTTCAGCATAGGATGACAATTGATCTCTCGTATAGAAAACAGCTTACCATTATCACAAAAGGCAGGATAAAAAATGTAGAAGATCTATCTGTATACGAATTTGAGGGTTAGCGTGAAGGAACAAGGAATAAGCACTTATATCATGCCGTTAGGAAAAATAATTGATCAAACATTAAGAGGATAATGATTTGCCATATACAGGAATTGTCAAGTATCACGTTAAGCTCAGCTTCGACGTCGATGGACTCGTTGAAAAAGCAGATATCATAGGTGCGATTTTCGGCCAGACAGAAGGTCTGCTTGGCCCCGAAATGAACCTGAATGAACTCCAGAAGGTGTCGAAGGTAGGACGAATAGAAGTCAATACTACGGCCTCGTCTACTCAAACAAAAGGAGATGCTCTGATTCCTATGAGTACTGATATCAACACAGCCGCCCTTATTGCAGCTGCCATAGAAAGTATTGATAAAGTAGGCCCATTTCAAGCCAAATTCAAGTTAGATGCAATTGATGATGTACGCACTGCTAAGAAAAAGGAGATTGTGGATAGGGCAAAGGATATCGTACAAAAATGGTCTACAAAAACAATCAGCGAAGGTGAGGAAATGCTCAAGGATGTATCTGATATTGGCTCTGCTGGGAAACTTGCATCATTTGGAAGGGAAAAACTCGCGTGTGGCTCAGGGGTATTTGACTCTCCATGGATAATTCTAGTTGAAGGTAGAGCAGATGTGATAAATCTATTACGAGCAGGTTTTGATAATGCGCTTGCAATAGAGGGTGCAAGAATTGATGAATCAATAAAATCATTATGTGACTCAAAATCCAAAGTGGTTGCATTCCTTGACGGGGATAGAGCAGGTGGATTCATACTAAAAGAACTAAAATCTCTTGTTACTGTAGATGTGGTACACAGAGCACCAGAAGGTGTCGAAGTGGAAGAGCTAACTCCTATGCAGATTGCAGACATTCTCAAAGACACTGCCGAAGACATGAAAAAGGAGACTGCAAAACCAGTGCTCAAGGATTCAAAGGATGAACCAATTGCTAATGTTGTAAAGAAGGTATATCCGCAGCTCAATGAATCATTAGAAGCAATAGCTCTTGATGATGGTACAAATCAACTCTTCAAGGTACCAGTAAGCGAGGTTGTAGGAAAACTTGCTCCTGGCTCTGGTATCAAGTTTTTGATACTTGATGGGATCATAACACAAAGACTAGTAGACTCTGCAAAACAAGCTGGAATTGGGTATTTGATTGGCCACAGAATGGCTAATCTCAAGTCCACTGATGGATTGATACTCAAAACATTTACAGAGCTTGGTGTTGCATAAAATTAATGCCAGAACTAAAGATTCAACATATTCTTACACTTGCAGAACTTTTTACCAAGGGCGCGCGTTATAATTTTGTTCCAATAACTACATCTTCTCTTGGAAAGAGTATCAACAAGTCACAACAGGCTGCATCAAAACATCTCATGGAACTGGAAGCAAGTGGATATGTGGAAAGACTTCGAAGCGGACAAAAGGTCTCTGTTAGAATAACAACCAAGGGTCATTCTGAAATGATCAGGATATCTTCTGTGTTAAAATCAAGCCTCGAGTCAGTTCCCGCACATTTGGAATTCAAGGGAATGATAATCTCTGGAATGGGCGAGGGCGCATATTACATGTCAATGAAGGGATACACAAAACAATTCAAGACAAAGCTTGGTTATGTTCCATTTCCTGGAACATTGAATGTAAAACTAAAGGACAAGGAATCAATTGAAGCCAAGCGCTCACTTGATGCATATACTGCAATATTGGTAGATGGTTTCTCAGACGGTAAGAGGACATATGGATGGGTAAAATGCTATCCAGCAAAAATAAACGGCATCAATGCAGCACTGATTCTACTTGAACGTACTCATCACGATGATTCCATAATTGAGCTGATCTCAGAGGAAAATATCAAAAAGGCAACAAAACTCTCTACCGGTTCAAAAGTTACAATACGGGTTCCAATAAGTGTAAAACCTGTCTTGGGTTAAATTCCATAAATTGACTTGCCATAGTCATTTTCTATCTTTGAACTCTTGATGTCTGGTATTGGAGACTGGAGTCTTGCAATTGATACATCGATTCCAATCTTTTTACATCCATCTATTATGAACTTCTCTTGATGTACCTGATCATAGCCTAGCGCAATGATATTTGGCTTGATAATCTCGACTGACTTGAATATGTTACCTTCGTATCCTACTATTGCATAGTCTACCATTGAAAGTGATCTTACCAAGTCCTTACGAAGTTCCATGTTGTGTAGCGGGATTCGATTCTTCATTTTTTGTGCGGTCTTGTCAGTTGCAATAACTACAACTAACACATTGCCAAGGGCCTTTGCTGCCCTGAGGGTATGGATATGTCCTGGATGAATTATGTCAAAAACTCCTCCAGCCAGTACAACCCGTATGGAATTTCTTCCAAATTCAGTGAGGGTTTTTTTATTATTTTCAATAAACCCATTTTTTACAAGATAGTCTATTTTTTCTTGGATGTAATCTGGGCTGAGGGAAAGCTTTTTTCGTATGATGTCAGTGGCAGTATCGCCTGAAAGTGATGCCACAAAAAAGGCCGTAATTATCTCTTTATCAAATGCATCCAAATCTTATCACTAGAGCGAAACTATTACAATTTGATTTATCTATAAACTCTGTGTCCAGGGATCGATTCCTCTTGAGAGGCGTAATGCATCCATCAGCCCTTCTGCATATCCGATACTGAGTACTGCGAGTTCTTCTTGTCCGTCCTTTTGAAACTTTTCTGCATCATCAATATACAGTTGAGCATTTTCTATGACTGGGCCAAGACTGGCATCATTTTTGAACATTTTTACGACTTCGTCTAATGCTTTTCTTGCCTTTGGGATATACTTTGAAAGCATCTGGTCTGATATTTTTTGAATCTTTGATGAATTGTCAAATGGTTCATCAAGACATTGGGAAAATATCTTGATTGCATCACTTTCTGTAAAGTGCAACCTTCCAGGAATGATGATGGTGTGTGGAGGCTTGCCAAAGTCTGTCTTGATAAGGGTTGATAATTTTCCTGAAATTATTTTTTGATTCTTTGCACCAATCCTTGACGCAACTATTGCAAATGTAGATTGGTCTATGACATTTCTCTTTTGTCCTTTTTCTGTTTCCAATAAACTGGATAGCGCATCTTTTGGATCCATAAAGAAATTTGAACTATTATCAAATTCTAAGATTAGCAAACTATGACTTCCCTTTATCATGTTCTCATAAATTGTATGGTATACTGTGGTTAGTGATGGCATCTCCCTCATGATTGTCACAGGTCTTCCAATTTTGTAATGATGTAAACCGCATTCTCCAATCAAAGATGTGATTGCGGATGCATTATGGATTGTCTTTGTTTTAATCTTGTCCTTCTCTGCTCTTGTACGTAATTCAAGATGGGTCGTGGCCACATATGGATCTCCATAAGCAAGAAGTACTACATTTTTCTTTTTGGCAAGTGCCAGGATTGCCTTGCCGTCTTCTACCATCCATCTTGGAGCAATAGTCAGCTTTCCTTTAACCAGTTTTTTTATCTTTAACACTTCTGATTTTCCAATAGGACTAGTAAAATTCTCAAAAAATGTCATGTCTGCCTTTTTTAAAACCTGGACGGCATTCACACTTGTACCATCAAGCCCTGAAATGCCAAGACCTACAAACCATAACATTGTAAAAAAACTCCAGCTGCTCTATATTTTGAGCTTCGTTTTAGGACTTGATGGACGGATTTTTGAATTCGTGTAATCTTCGCAAGTGGGACAACATTCTCTTGAAAACTTCAATGCTTCTTAGAAACTCGTCCGTTGATACTCTTTCGTCAATTGTATGTGATGCGTGAGGATCTCCTGGTCCATATGTAACAACTGGTATGTTTAGCGAGTTTCCTATTATGTTCATGTCACCTGTGCCTGTCTTTCGAATTAGTTGCGGTCTTGCCTTTTCTACGTCCATTATTCCCAATGTCAGCGCCCTTACAAGCGGAGAACTATGCGGCGCCTCAAAAGGTTCGGTCTCATCTATTACAGAATAAAATGCATTAACTCCTTGTTTTTTTGCAATCTCTTGAACTGTTGTTGCAATTCTTTCTCCGACCATTTTACAATTCATGTTTACTGGGATTCTGATATCCATTATTGCATCACACTCTAGTGGTGTTACATTGTGACTGCTGCCACCCTTGATTTCAGTAAGAGATGATGTAAGCATCATGCTCTTTGCTATGCCCTCTTGGTTCTGCTCTAGCGATTTTTTTAGCGCACTGGTAAATACATATGATTCCTCAATTGCATTTTTTGCAAGCCATGGTGCACTTGCATGTGCACTGTCGCCTACGTTTACCCTCAGGTTTATTGCAATTCTACCCTTGTATGCAATTGTAATATTTTTAATTCCACTTGGCTCTCCAAATATTGCGTAATCTATCTCTGGCTTTTGTTTTACCAGACTCTTGATTCCTGTAGCATTTCCTTCTTCATCTACCACTGCTGCAAATGTTATTGTTCCATTGTTGTTGCCCTGGACTGATGCTGCTGCAAGGAGCATAGAAATTAAAGGTGCCTTGGCGTCAGATGCACCTCGTCCATAAATGAATCCGTTCTCATTTCTTACCTTTATCTTTCCTGGAACTGTATCCATATGCCCGCATAACATTATTCTTGGATATCCAGAACCCTTTGTAGCGATAAGATTTCCAACATCATCTATACGAATATCCTCAAATCCAAAATCATCACACTTGTCTGCTAAAAATTCTGCGAGTGGTTTTTCTGAAAGAGATGGTGTGTAAATCCTCAGGGCCTTCTCTAGCACTTTTACTGAATACCTTGGTGTACTAGTTACTGACGAGTCCAATTCTTATTTTCCTAGATTTACTGCGTAATCAATCATCATTGCTGGTATATTTACGCCAGTAACTCTGACAGTATTTTTGTATTCCGTTGTATTGTTTACTTCGTGTACCACAAGACCATTTTCCTTACTTTCCATTAGATCTACTCCGACTATTTGCCCCTGAACTGCCTCTTTTGCCTTGATGCAGATATCTTCTAATTCTTTTGTGACTTTGAGTTCCTCCGCCCTGCCGCCAAGTGCCATGTTTGTCTTCCACTGATCTTCTCCCGAATAGCGATAAATTGCAGCAACTACTCTATCTCCTATTACAATTGCTCTAATGTCACGTGGAGGCCTGTTAACAAATTCTTCCAGGTAGTATACTTGATAAATTGGATACATACTCTCTCTGCTTTCTATTATTGCCTCTGCCGATTCCTTGTCTTTTATCATGGCAATCATTCTTCCCCAACTACCCACGGTTGGTTTGATCACCATTGGATATCCTCTTTTGTCAAGAAGATCAAGTGCAGATTCTTGTGAAAACGCAACCGCACTAAATGGAGTTGGTATGCCTTTTTTCAGCAAAAGCATGTGAGTAAATAATTTGTTTCCTGCAAAGATGCTAGTATTCAAGGAATTGATCACGTTGACTCCTTTTCCTTCAAGTGCTGCAGTAGAATGAAGACTACGGTAATAACTCACACATCTCTGTATTACTATACCATGATCTTCCTTACTTTTATCTAAATTAATGGATAAATTCTTACAGTCTACCATCTTTGTATTGATGCCTTTCTCCTTGGCAGCATCAAAGAGTGCTTTTTCTTCCCACCTGATGGTATCGTAGAGAATCGATAAACCTGAGCTCACTGGCCCCAGTCCTCACCAACAGATTGTGCTGGTTTTAACTCAAAGCCGGAGGATCCTTTGACAAGTTCAAAACTTGCACCGCAATCGGGACAGGTTACTATCTCTCCTTCCATCGAATCCTGTGGAGGGTTGATGTTTGCGTCACATTCTAAACATTTCATATTATTTTCCTGTTTTTACCTTCACTTCGGTGTCATTAATTATCTTTCGTTCAAGTCTGTCATCAAGTGGTATTTCAAGCAAATCTCCCATCCTGAGATTCTTCAGGCCAGCTGCCACTGCCTTTGCATGGGTTTCATTTTGTTCAAGACCTAATAACGACATCAAGTATGCCGCACCGTTTTTTCCTGCGAGTTCTCCAAAGACAATCCTTCTCCTGTTTCCTACTACCTTTGGCTCAATTGGCTCATATGCAGCGGGGTTTCTCAAAATAGCTGCTAGGTGTGTTCCAGCCTTGTGTTTGTAAGCAGTAGGTCCAACAATTGGCTTTGAATCGTAGGGTACAATTGTGGTATATTGTTCAATTAGCCTTGAGAGGTCCATGAGCATGTCTAGTCTGAAATTATTTGGAGACTTGTACAGATATGTCAAAGCAACAGCTGTTTCCGCAAGTGCGGGTATTCCAGTCCTTTCTCCTATCCCATCGATTGTTGTATGAATCTGGTCTGCGCCACCATCGCATCCTGCTAACGCATTTGCAAGCGCAAGTCCAATGTCATTATGACAGTGGACATCAAGTGGAGTTTTTATTTCATCACGAATTGATTTTACAAAATTGTACATTCCGTTTGGTCTCATTATTCCTACAGTGTCTGGCAAACTGATCCTGTCAGCACCTGCATCAGAGATTGCCTTGCAGACCTGCATTAGAAACTCTGGGTCTGCCCTACTACCGTCCTCCACTGTAAATCGCATCTTGAGGCCATGTGATTTGGCATATTCTACTGTTTCAACTGATCTTCGCAATGCTTCCTCTCTTGTTATTCTTAGCTTGTCCTTCATGTGAATTTCAGAAATACCAAGATATGTTGCCATCCATGTTGCATCGCAATCTATTGCAACATCTACATCTTCTTTTAATGCTCTAACATGTGCGACAATGTCTGCCTTCAATCCTTGCTTGATGATTGTCTTTGTTGCTTCTTTGTGATCTGGTGATACCACGGGTGATATCTCAATTTGGTCTACTCCAAAATAATCCAACATCCATGCAATCTGGATTCTTTGTTTGTTTGAAAAAGTAACACCAGGATGCTGTTCTCCCTCTCTTAGTGTACTGTCAAGTATTCTAATTTTCTTTGGTTTTACACCCATTTCGTTGTATTGGTATGCGTAATAGTTTGCGTCGTCCATTTCTCAATTTTTTACCTAGGTTTTACAAATATAAACATATTCGTACAGAAATCGTCTAGTTTGGTTATTTTTGAAACGATTTTAGGCGATTTTCAGAATTACGTAACGATATTCGTTTTATGTGACTGTACGCAATATTATGACAGTGTTTGTATCAAACACACCTGGGACCTTTCGCAATTCATCAATGCATACATTGATGTCTGTAATTGTGGGTGCCTTGATTATTGTAGCAATGTCATACTGCCCTGTTATTTCAAATACTGTGTGAACTCCATGTAGTTTAGAAAGTTTTGCGGATACCTTTGATGTATCAGTTGATGAATCAACTGAGATCAAAATTATGGCACTTGTAGAATTTGCATCTCCTGTTTCGATTGTAAATTTTTTAATTATTCCTCCATCTGTAAGATTCTTCACTCTTCTCCTTACTGCAGATTCTGATAGTCCAAGTTTTCCCCCAATTTCTACAAATGATTGTCTCGAGTCTTTTTTTAATATCTCAATTATTGTCTCGTCTGTTTTGTCTCTAGACACTTCTTCGCTGCTCCTCCTTTGTTAGTATTACATCTAGAGTTTCTAAAGCTTTGTTTATGTCAGACTCTGATATGACTAGAGGAGGTAACAATCGGAGTATGTTCTTGCCAGAATAAAGCAAGAGTAGATTATTTGCAATTCCGTCAAACAATATGTCCTTTACTTCGAACTTCATCTCAACACCGATCATCAAGCCCTTGCCTCTTATCTCCCTGATTATCTTGTGTTTTTCTTTCAGTCTCTCCAACCCATCCCTGAATATCTTTCCATTCTTGTCCGCATTTTCAACTAGCTTGTCTTCTACGAGTGCATCAATTGCCCCAATTCCTGCTGCACATGACAATGGGTTGCCACCAAATGTAGAAGATTGTTCTCCCTTGCTAATTGAAGCCAAGATGTCTGGTCTTACTAGTGTTGCACCCATTGGTACGCCTCCTGCAATACCCTTTGCAAGACACATTATGTCTGGTACTGTATCCCAATGTTGACTTGCCCACATCTTTCCAGTCCTTCCAAGGCCTGCCTGAATTTCGTCAAACACTAGAACAATTCCCTTTTCATCACATAATTTTCTGACTTGTTGTAAAAATCCATCTGGCGCAACATTGATTCCACTCTCTCCCTGGATTGGTTCCATGATCACCATTGCTGTGTCAGAATCCACGGTATTTCGCAATGCTTCAATATCGCCAAATGACGAAAAACTCACCGAGTCAACAAGCGGTTCAAAGGCCTTGCGATATTTTTGATTGAATGTAACTGACAATGCACCAAGTGATTTTCCATGGTATGAACCGTTCATTGCAACCATTTTTTTCTTTCCTGTAAACTTGCGTGCAAACTTGATTGCGGCTTCTACTGCTTCTGTTCCACTATTGTTTAGGTAGACCTGACTTAGATTCTTTGGTGAAATTTTTATCAATTTTTCAAGAAATTCTTCTCGTGTCTTGTTGTAAAGTGAACTGTGTACTGTGATTATTTTATCAAGTTGATTTTTTATTGCCTTTACTACTCTGGGATTACAGTGACCGACCAATGCAACGCCATAGCCTCCCATGCAATCCAAGTATTCTTTTCCATTTATGTCCCATACATGAGCTCCTAGTCCACGTTCTATTGTTACGGGAAATCTCTGATAGATATTTCCCATGAATTGATCTTCTGTCATCTTGATATCACCGTACAGTTATGGTGAGCAATTGCTGCAGATATTGGGTTTTCCTTTTTGCCATTTGCAATAAGTGCCTCCTTGACGCCCATTTCTAATGCTTCTGTTGCAGCAAGAATCTTTTTTTCCATGCCAAATCCAATCTTTGGCAGGATCTCTTTTGCCTCTACCAATGACAGTTTTTCGACCAGCTTTTCTTCCATGAGTAAACCGTCTACATTTGTAAGAAATAGTATCTTATCAGACTGCATCTTGCCTGCTACATATGCAGCTGCCCTGTCTCCGTCAACGTTGAGAAAATCACACTCTTCACTGATTGCGATGGGGGATATCACTGGAACATACCCTTGGTCTAATATGGACTGAATCAACCCCGTATTGATATTTTGTATCTTTCCAGTATAGCCACCATCTATTACCATCTTGCGACCCTTTTCATTCATTACCATTAATTTCTTTTTTCGTTCAGCTTGAATTATCTTGCCATCTATTCCTGAGAGGCCAACTGCATTGATTCCATGTTTTTGGAGCATGCCTACTATCATCTTGTTTATTTTTCCTGACATGACCATCGTAAATATCTCTACAGTCTCTTTATCGGTAAACCTACTCTTGATTCCTCCTGGAGATACAATGAATTTTTGTTCTTTTCCCAATGCTTCTGAAATTTTCGTTACCTCTTTTCCTCCACCATGTACCAAAATGAGTTTTTCCTTCTCTGAGACTTTTTTTATATCTGCTATTGTAGTAGGATGAAGACCATCTACCACACTTCCTCCTATCTTTATTGTAATCATTTTTTTACACAGGAGTTAGCGGGGTATACGCGATTCCTTCCATCTCGTTGAATCCTGCCATGACATTCATGTTTTGGATTGCAGAGCCTGCTGCACCCTTCATGAGGTTATCTGATGCTGAAAGAACTACAATTCTGTTATTGTCTTCATCAATGTCAAATCCTACATCACAAAAGTTTGAACCGACAACAAACTTTGGATCTGGGAATTTGTAAAACCCTTTCTTGTCACGGATTAATCTGATGAATTTTTCATTTTGGTATTGTTCACGATACATCTTCCATAACTCCATCTCGGTTACCGGTTGTTTGAGAAAGACATGGTTTGTGCAAAGAATTCCTCTTACAATATCTACTGCATGTGGGCTCATTGATACCTTGATCTTGGTTCCTGCTGCTTGGCTTAGCTCTTGCTCTATCTCTCCGGTATGTCTGTGTTTTGCTGGTTTGTATGGTCTGATTACGCCTGATCTCATTGCATGATGTGTACCTGAGACAGTTCCTGCACCTGCACCCGATGAACCAATTTTTGAATCAACTACAATGTGTTCTGTATCAATAATGTTCTTTTTGATCAGTGGGTATAATCCAAGAATTGATGTTACTGCCATGCATCCTGGGCATGATACGATCTGTGATTTTTTTATCTCTTCTCTGTGAAGTTCTGGAACTCCAAAGACTGATTTTTCTAGCAATTCTGGGTGTGGATGTTGCCAACCATACCACTTGTCATAATCTGCAGGATTGTGCAACCTATAGTCTGCACTAAGATCAATTACTTTCATTCCTCTGTCATAGAGTGCCTTTACAATATCTACTGCAGTTCCATGTGGTACTGCAGTAAACACCAGATCACACTTGTCTGTTAGTTTATCATAATCAAGTTCTGAAAATGTCAAGTCTGTAAATCCCTTCAAGCTTGGCTGGATTCTAGAAATATACTCTCCAACATATTGTCTTGAAGTTACCATGGAGATCTCTGCATGTGGGTGACTTACAAGTAGTCTGAGAATTTCTCCACCGACATACCCTGATGCTCCTACTACACCTACTTTCATCGATACTCTCTTACCATGATATAGTATAATTTAAACTCTAAAATTTTTTTCAACTTTTGGAATTTATCGCTTGGCGTAACTTATTGCATAGTCGATCATTTCTTTTGGTATGTTTCTTTTGGCAACTTTTGCAAGTCCCTTAAACTCAACTGTGTTATTTACTTCATGTACCACAAATCCACGTTTTTCGTCTTCCATCACATCAATTCCCAATATTCCGCCTCCTACTGCTTTGGATGCCTTCATGCAAATGTCTTCCAAGTCCTTTGTAATTTCACATGCAATTGGTTCTGCACCAAGGGCAATGTTTGTCTTAAAGCCACCTGTAGATGTTCTGTACATTGCCGCGATCAGCTGATCTCCCACTGATATAGCTCGTATGTCTCTTGGGGGACGTTCCACGACTTCTTGTAAATAGTAAATCCTGTCCAATGGCCCATCATTTAGTTCTCTTACCTCTATTATTGCATCTGCAGTCTCTCTATTTCTTAAGGGCACAACACCTCTTCCCCAACTTCCTATGATTGGCTTTATCACGAGGGGATAGCCGTCTTTTTCCAATGTCTCTATTGCAGCTTCGGATGAAAATGTAAAGTATGTTTTTGGAGTGGGTACGTTGTGTTTTTTTAACAACAATGATGTTAACATCTTGTTTCCACAATTATTTGCAACCTCCATCCTGTTAATTACTGGTATATCTAAAAATTCCAAGGCTGCTGTAAAATGAAGACCACGAAAGTAACTAACGCATCTTTCTAAAACGACATCTCCGAAATCATAATTATTTTTCTTACTTTCAGTGGTAAACTGAGTAGTTTTAGCATCGATCATCTTCGTATCATGTCCAAGCTCGATTGCTTTTTGTTCGAGCATCTTTTCCTCTAGTCTTACTCTATCGAACACAATTCGAACTTTGGGCATTTACTCTCCCCAATCTTCGCCAACTTTCTCAGCATGCTTTAATTCACATACGCCACCATTCTTAGAAGCAATCTCAAAATCTGCCCCACAATCAGGACATGAGACTATCTCTCCAACACTTGCGTCGTCTGGAATTTTTATTATTGCATCACATTCTGGACAATTCATTCTTTGATCATTCACCTCTTTTTTAGTAATTTATTAGCTTCTGTTGATTGAAGTCCCCATAGCTCAACGAATCCTTTTCCAAGAGTCTGATCGAAAGTTGAACCAGCTCCATATGTTGCCAGATCATGGCTATACAATGAATATTCTGATTTTCTTCCAACAACTCTGAGGCTTCCTTTGAACATTTTGAGCTTGACAGTTCCGCTAACCCTCTTTTGTGTAGCATTGATAAACATATCTAAATCTGATTTTAGCGGATCTTGCCACAGTCCAGAATATGCAAGCCATGACCATTCTGCATCAACCATTGCCTTGAACTTTAACTCGTGTTTTGTCAAAACCATTTTTTCAAGATCAGTATGTGCCTCAATAATGCATGTAGCACCAGGTGTCTCATAGACTTCCCTTGATTTTATACCTACTACTCTGTCTTCGATGTGGTCTACAATTCCGACTCCGTTTGCACCTGCTTTTTTGTTGATGTATTTGATTAGTTCAATTGATTTCATACGTTTTCCATCAACTGTAACGGGTATTCCATTTTCAAATTTTATTTCTAAATATTGTGGATTCTCTGGCAAATTTTTTGTCTTGACCCAGATGAATGCATCATCCGGTGGCTCTGAAAATGCATCTTCCATGTCTCCACCTTCAATTGCTCTTCCCCACAAGTTTTGATCAATACTGAATCTTTTTGCGGCGGTATCGATTGGTATGTTGTGTTTTTGTGCATATTTCAATTCTACATCTCTCGTGAGATTGAGATCACGTATTGGTGCAATGATTGGAAGATTAGAACCTGAACGATACGTGACATCAAATCTTACTTGATCATTTCCTTTTCCTGTACAGCCATGTGCAAGTACTGATGCGTTTTCTTTTTCTGCAACTTCTACTACTTTTTGCGCAATCAATGGACGTGCAAGTGCCGTTGCAAGGCAATATTTTTTTTGGTATAAGGCATTTGCCTTGATGGCTGGAAAAATAAAACTGTCTACAAACTCTTGTCGTGCATCAATGTTGTAATGCTTTAAAACACCAAGACTTTTCGCCTTGGCTGAAATTTTTTTTAAATTATCCTCTTGGCCAACATCGACTGTAACTGTTATCACGTCAAGATTGTGTTTTTCTTGAAGATATTTTATCACGACAGAAGTATCAAGTCCGCCTGAGAAAGCTAGAACTGCCTTTCCTTTCATCATCGAGGTTTTCTGTGATCAGAATTTAGCATTTATCTTTTATGATCAGTAATCGATCTAGTTTTTATTTTTTAAAAAATAATGAAATCGGTTTTACTATTTGTGAGATAAGGTAAGTTAGTCCAAGCTAAAATTCGATCACTATTTAAGATAAATATTATAACGACGTTATATGATAATTGTTCCCCGTTCGGGCCATGAGTTACTTGGGAGAATTATATCATGACAAAACTTCAGGCCAAAAATATTGTAAAACATTTTGATCATAATGGAAATTCTGTTGTTGCATTAGATGGTATTAATCTAAAAGTGGAAGAAGGTGATTTCATATGCATAGTTGGTCCATCGGGATGCGGAAAATCTACATTCTTGAATATTATAGCGGGCCTTGAAAAGCCAGACTCGGGAGAGATTCTGTTAAATGACAAACCTATCTCTGATCCTGGACCTGATAGGACTATGGTTTTCCAAGAGGGCGCGCTCTTCCCCTGGCTCAAAGTAATTGATAATGTAGAATTTGGACTAAAAATGGCAGGTATTCCAAAAGATGAACGCAGAGATATATCTGAGAGATATCTTGACATGATGCAGCTTACTAAATTTGCAGACTCGTATACGTACCAACTATCGACCGGAATGAAGCAAAGGGTTGCAATAGCGAGGGCACTTGCAATGGATCCTGAAATTCTTTTGATGGATGAGCCTTTTGCAGCACTTGATTCCCAGACCAGGGATCTGCTATTGGTTGAATTGCAATTGATCTGGGAGAGGACAAAAAAGACTATAATATTTGTAACACACAACATTTCAGAATCTGTAATACTTGGAAATAAAGTTGAGATCTTCAAAAACCGACCTTCTAAAATCAAAAAGGAAATTCTAATCGATTATAGGAGACCGCGACTTGCAGAGGACGTAAACCTTCAAAAATATTACCATGAAATTCTCCAAGAATTAAAATCAGAAGTAATGGCACGCTCAAGGGATGATTTAAAATGAAAACAAAAATTTTCTATAAGCAAATTTTATTTTACGTAGGAATTATCGTGGCTTGGCAAGTCATATTTATGACACATGTTATACCTTCACAAGATCTTCCATCTCCATTACAGGTAGGACAATTATTGTTCAAGGAAGCTGTAAATGGGAGTCTACTATACGCGATTGGAACCAGTATGTGGAGGCTAGTTGTTGGCTTGATTATTGCCATTGTGGGGGGTTTGATTTTGGGAATCTTTATGGCCAAAATAGAGGTAGCCAATCAGACAATAGGTTCTCTCATGTTGGGGTTACAATCAATTCCTTCTGTTGCTTGGGTACCTCTTGCACTTCTGTGGTTTGGTCCTACTGATGCAGGTACCATTTTTGTAGTAGTAGCAGGTGCTCTATTTGCAATCTCGATCAATACTCATTCTGGAATAAAGAACATTCCTCCAACTTACATTGCAGCAGGAAGAAATATGGGAGCAAGTGGTTTACAGCTTATCACAAACGTGATGATTCCTGCAGCACTTCCTTATCTGATCTCTGGTTTCAAACAAGGATGGGCATATGCCTGGAGAGGCGTCATTGCGGCAGAAATAATATTTTCTATTGCAGGACTTGGATTTTTACTAAATTTTGGTAAACACGATAATGACATCTCTCAAGTTACTGGCATTCTTATAATTATAATGATAATTGGAATTCTAGTTGATGGTTTTGTATTCAAAAAACTTGAAGCCAAAATCTTAGTACGTTGGGGACTGCTTAAATAATTTTTATTCTAATCTCTTTTCTTCCAGATTACAATGCTGACTATGACAGCTGAAATTGGTATTACTATCAAAAGATAATTTCTGAAATCGCCCGTTGGTGATGGTGAATCAGATTGGTCAAATCCTGAAATTGTCAGATATGATGTAGATCTTGGGTGCAGAGACAGGGCTACATGCCAATATCCATTCGAGTCTTTACTCTGTACAAATTCTACTGGCTTGTTATTTGACAGCACTGAAAATTTCTCTGAACCTGATTCTTCTGGAAACATGAAATTTACAAACCCAGTGTCTGGAAATGGATATCTGACAGTTGCAGTAATACTGTGTATTGAATTATCAAACTTAACATCAGTAACAGAACCTGAAGTCAGGTATGTGAAATTGTATGGCTTGCCGTCTTTGATGATTGATACAGGCAGTGAAGGATCATCTCCTACCACAAAACAACTGTAAAAACTCACCATTGCAGCATGTTGGGGATCTGGGTACATGGAAAATGCAATCTTTTGTCCTGGATCTATCTTATCAATTGTCTCAACACTCTTGCCAACATCCAAAAACTTGCCATCTTTTCCATATATTGCAGCATATACCTTTATTCCATAAGCTGGTAAGGTGTCATTATTTACAATAAAACCTGTTTCATGGCCATCAACGTGTTTTCTTAATGTCTTGTCATAGATTATTTCAATATCTGTAAAATTGTGATCTGTCACAACAAAACTAACCTGAGGTTTTTCCAGAGTTGCATTTTTTCCTTCAACTTGAAGTATCTTGAGATTAAATGGAATATCCTTTTGAGAATTCACAGTTGATAAAATATATTTTTCTGATATAGTCTTGTCATTATCTTTTACATTGATTGTGATTGTCGGAATTATTGCCTTGGCTTCAGTATTTTTTACTGCACCAATTACTGTATAAGTTCCATTTATATCGTAAAATCCCTTGAATTCATTATCTGGGATCCATACATTAGCAGATGCAGGATGAGTAGCAACAAATCCTAAACCGATCATTACTGTAAATATGGACACTATGACAAACAATTGCATTTGATGACGTTCAGCTAAGAGTCAATCTTTAATTTTAATCTAGGTGTTAATTCTCATGTCTGTTACTTGTGATGCGAAAATTTTTGTTTACTTGATTATCTTAGTCTATGTAAGAGATCCAATGCACCTGCAAAGTCATTTGGAGAGCTAATCAGTACATTTCCTGCAATCCTGTCTACCTGCTTTACAAATCCTACAATATCTTTGCTATATTCTGACCAGTCAAGATTTAGCATTTGAGCAGATTTCGTGTTTTTCTCAGATGATAGCAACACGCATGGGATTATCTTGAATCCTTGAGGTTTTAGTATGTCCACCATTCTAGTGACCTGATTGATAGAACTTATGACTTGAGTGACAAATCCCTTTGGCTGGGCTTCTATTTTTTTGTGCATCTTTTCAAAATCAGGATTACTTGAGACTGAGAGAAACATGTCGATTCTTTTTCCAAAGCCTTGTTCGTTAAACTGTTTTACTATGTCACTCGGAACCAGTCCTGAATCTTTTGGACCTGATGGCGGAGTATCTCCCTTGAGGACCAGAACTCCGTTTAGATTCAATAAAATGGCATCACATATTGTCTGTGTAATTGAGGTAAGATTTCTGTCACGAACACGTATGCTTGCAGTGATTCGTATCTTACTGTTAGAATTTCGTATGAAAAATCCAGCTGTAATTGGTGAAACCCTGGGAATTCCAAGAACTGAATCCGTCAGATGAATTCCATCGCTTGTCTGACCAATCTTGATAGCTCTCTCCTTTAGTCTTTCAACAGATTCTGAGAGCTGGTCATGAGACAATACTGTATCTTGGATAACTTTTGGAGGATTAATCTCATAAATTATGGTCATAATTGACTGTCCTGACTACTTGATTATAACCTTTGAAGGGAATTTACATCATATCAAAACAAAACAGAATTAAATCGATGATAATCTATCTGAGTTGTAATTGACTGAAAAAATACATCTAGATGTTTTGATGAAAAATAAAGTTGTGCTCTTTGATGGTGCAATGGGTACTGAAATCCAAAAACTAAATCCTAAACCCGAGGACTTTCCAGACGGTAAGGATGGATTCAATGATGGACTCTCGTTTACGAGACCCGAGTGGATAAAAAAGATCCACCGTTCATACCTACAAGCTGGAGCAGACTGTATTGAGACCAATACATTTGGTTCGAACAAGCTAAAGCTAGATGAGTATGGATATGGAGACCAGACATTAGATTTTAACAAAAAAATAGCACAACTTGCAGTTGATGTAGTACAAGAATTTACCGATAAACCGCGATATGTGATAGGTTCTATGGGACCAACAGGTTTTCTTCCAAGCTCAAACGATCCATCTCTTGGACAAATAAAACTTGATGAAATTCGAGATGCATTTGAAATCCAAGCAGAGGGTCTCATCATTGGTGGGGTAGATGCCTTGTTGATTGAAACAAGCCAGGACATCTTGGAGGTAAAGCTTGCAATTGAAGCATGTCATAACGCATTTAAAAAAACTGGCAAGAAGGTTCCTATAATTGCAAATGTAACATTAGACAAGTATGGAAAAATGCTCCTTGGTACAAACATCCAAGCTGCCTATACTACAGTATCGGAGATGGGAATTGACGCGTTTGGACTGAACTGTTCTACTGGTCCTAATGAAATGATTCCAAGTGTGCAATGGTTAAACGAGCAAAATTCCTTGCCATTGCTTGTTGTACCAAATGCTGGAATGCCTGAAAATCAGGGGGGCAGAGCAGTCTACAAGATGGAGCCAAAAGATATGGCACGTGTAATGGCTGATTTTTTGGATCAATACCACAATGTGAGAATAATTGGAGGATGCTGCGGCACAACTGTTGACCATATTTCACTTCTACGTAAAGTAATTGACGAAAAGGCCGCAGAGAATAACCGCTAGGTATTTAGAAAAAGTACTAGAGAACGATGTTGTTGAACATTCCACGAGTAAGTTCTGCGTTAAAGGCGGTTGAACTGGCACAAAATCCTCCACCATTGATAATTGGAGAGAGGCTAAATGCGCAAGGATCTAAAAAAGCAAAGGAGTGCGTCCTAAATGATAATTTTGAAGAATTGGTAAAACTTGCACGAGATCAGGTCGAAGATGGGGCGCACTGTCTTGATGTCTGTGTTGCAACAACAGAACGCTCAGATGAACTTGAATTCATGAAAAAACTTGTAAAACTATTAAGCTTAGAAATTGACGCACCACTAGTAATTGATTCCACGGAACCAAAAGTGATTGCTGCTACACTGGAACAAATTCCTGGAAAACCCATCATAAATTCGATAAACTTGGAGGGTGATGGAAGCAGGTTTCATTTGCTTGCACCTTTGATGGTAAAGTATGGGGTTCCAGCAGTTGCCATGTGCATTGGACCAAAAGGGATGGCAAAGACTCCACAGGAAAAACTAGAAACTGCAGAACTCTTGGTTATGACTGGTAAGAAATATGGTCTGACTGAAGAGCATTTTATTTTTGATGTACTCACATTTACCTTGGCCACTGGAGAGGCCGAATTTTTAGATGCGGGAAAAAATACGCTAGAAGGAATACGTCTTGTCAAGGAAAGATTTCCAAATTCATTTACAACTCTTGGATTGAGTAATGTCAGTTTTGGTCTTGCTCCACATGCAAGAAAGACTCTCAATGCTGTATTTTTGTATCATGCAGTAAAATGTGGATTAGACACGGTTATCATCAATCCTAAAGATGTCATACCTTACACCGAGATTGATGAGAAGGAAAAGAAACTTGCGGAAGATCTAATATTTAACAAGCACCAAAATGCACTTGCCGATTTTATTTCATATTTTGAAAATACAAAAGGAACGGTCCAGGCATCTGGTAAGAAAGTAGATGTGGATCCAACTTGGCCTGCGGGAAAGAGGGCAAACTTTAGAATTGTAAATAGACTCCGTGATGGAATAGAAAATGACGTAGTAAGTGCAATCGCAGAAAAAATTACTACCAAATTTAGTCTAGTAGAAAAAGATGGTAAACTCGAAATTGATGCCCCTAGGGACCTGACCCACAAGGCTGCTATTGTGACACTAAATGAGGATCTCTTGCCTGCAATGAAGGAAGTTGGTGACAAGTTTGGCTCAGGAGAACTGATTCTACCGTTTGTGCTCAAGTCTGCAGAATGTATGAAGGCATCTGTTGTAGAGCTTGAGAAATATCTACTAAAGGAAGAGGGATCAACCAAAGGAAAACTAGTTCTTGGAACAGTCTATGGCGATGTACATGATATTGGAAAAAATCTTGTAAAAACCATCTTTGAAAACAATGGATATGCCGTATATGATCTTGGAAAGCAGGTACCAATGCAAAAATTCCTTGAAAAAATTGAAGAGGTAGATGCTGATGCTATAGGGCTTTCTGCACTGTTGGTATCTACATCAAAACAGATGCAGTATTTTGTAGAGCATGCAAGAAAGAACAACATGAAAATTCCTGTTCTCTGTGGAGGTGCTGCAATCAACACCAATTACATAAACCGTGTTGCAAAAGAGGGAGGAATTTACATGCCAGGTGTCTTTTACTGCAAGACTATGTTTGACGGACTAAAAATTATGGATACTCTAGTTTCGCCAGAAAAACAAAAGTTTGTGCAAGACTGGCAAGAAAAAATTGAGAAATGGAAAGAGCCTATTTTTGAAAAAACTGAAGTGTCTGAGTTTGATCATAGTGAAATTGTTCCTGTAACGCCGCCTGTATGTACGCAACTAAATCATGTCATACGATTGGAATCAAAAGATGTCGACCTTAACGAAGTCTGGAAATATCTGAACAAAAAATCATTGTTTGTATTATCTTGGGGAGTTCGAGGACAATCTGCCAAAGACTCTGAGCAAGAGCATGAGATGTTGTTCCAAGAATGGAAAAAGAAGATACTTGATGAAAAACTGTTTGAACCAAGCGCAGTATATGGATACTTTGTCTGTCATAACACCGATGGGAAAATGATTGTAGACCATCCAAACGGAGAGAAATTATTATTTGATTTTCCACGTTCTTCCAAATCAAAACATCTTTGTCTTACCGACTATTTTGGAAAAGACGATGTCGTTGCATTTCAGGCAGTTACTGTGGGAACAAAGGTATCTGACTTGATAGAGAAATGGAACAAAGAAGATCGATATACTGATGCTTATTATCTTCATGGAATCGCAGTGGAGACAGCAGAAGCAATGGCAGAGTGGATAAACCACAAAATTAGAGAAGATCTCAAGATTGGAGAAAAGCGAGGACTACGTTACAGTTGGGGGTATCCAAGCTGCCCTGATGTATCACAACATCATATTGTATGGAAACTTTTGGAGCCACAAAAATCTGGCATGACTCTTACAGAGGCAGGCCAAATAATTCCTGAGCAATCAACTGCGGCTATTGTAGTACATCATCCAGAAGCAGAATATTTTGTTCTCTAGTGATATAATGCGTGAAATGATAAAAGACAATGATGAATCATGGGAATGATGAAACATTGGATGCCATAAGTCTAAAACAGATATTGTCTAGCGACATCATGGCAGAACCACAAGATGATTCTAAAAGCAAACTTGCCGCAGTCATGATAATTGTCTTTGGAAGTGAACCTATGGTACTGATGACTGAGAGATCTAAAACAATGAATCACCATGCAGGTGAAATATCTTTTCCTGGTGGAACTTGGGAAAAAAGAGATGGAGATTTACTTGGAACTGCAATCCGGGAGACAAGGGAGGAATTGGGACTGGAAATTTCAAAATCAATGGTAATCGGGCAACTCAAGCCAGTAACAACTCTGAACTCAGGCTTTAAGATAATTCCATTTATTACGATATTGGACGAGTTGCCGAAAATTTTGACAAGTTCTGAAATTGCTTCAGTTCTTAGAATACCACTGCTTCCACTTCTGAAAACAATTGAAAATGATAAGGATCCATTACATCAGTCAATCATGGAAATGTATGCTTTCAAGTTTGATAATCACTTGATCTGGGGTGCGTCTGCAAGAATGCTAAAACAAATTCATGACAAGATATTATCCTAATCCCGTCTATGTATCTGAGATTCATTTAAAAAGAGGCTAAAATGTCAAATTTTTATGGCTGCCCGCAAGTCAACTCCAAGAAAGAACAGGTTGATGAAAAAAGTAAAACAGAATTCATCTGTACCAGCTTGGATAATTGTTAGGACAAAACGAAGAGTGAGAACTAATCCTAAGAAGAGACAGTGGCGCAGAACCGATGTGAGTGTAGGATAAAATGTCTACTGAAGCCATAGAAAGAATTTACACTATTAATCTCGGCAAAGTACTCTTGTCACCAAATAACCAAAGGGCAAAGAGAGCAATCAACATGATAAGAGAGTTTGCTACCAAACATATGAAGTCAGAAAATGTAAAGATTGAGGAAGAAATCAGTCACTTGGTTTGGGCGCGAGGAATCAGACACCCACCAAGAAAAATTCGCGTAAAGATTACAAAAGATGATGGCAATGTTATTGTATCAAAATATCAAGAAGAAAAAAAGACAGAAGAAGCCTCGAAAAAATCAGACAAGAAATCTGATGGCAAAAAGAAAGGTGACAAGAAATCTGGCGGCAAGTTAAAGAAAGAAGAAAAGAAACCAGAAGAGAAACCAAAACTAGAGGAAAAGAAACCAGAAGAGATACAAAAAAAGGCTGAAGAGAAACCAAAACAGGAAGAAAAGAAAACTGAATCCAAGGCAGAAAAAAAGTCAAAGAAAGAGTAGATTCTAAATTTTAATTTACTATATTTGTATTAAACCAGATTATTTTTTATCTGAATCTTATTCTATTTGATCTAAATTAAGATCAATTTTCACACTTGCATCAGGCTCATCCCAATCCAGCACATTGTCTTTTGGTATGAAGCCAAGTGGGTCGTACTTGTCAAAGCGTGTCTCGCCTTCAATTGAAGTGAGCAGAACAACTTTGGAACTTTCCCCTGCTGTGATTGACATGCTTACTCTTGTACTATCATCTCCAAAAATCCCGCTTATTGTATTTACCATTGAATTCAAAACTCCGACTGGGATTTTGTTTCCTCCTACTACGTACATTAATGCGCTTTTGATGCTATTTGGTGATGCATCTTCGTATAACATCTTGATAGAATCTCTAAGTGAAGTCTCCACATCTGAAATGTCCTTGCTAGTTGAAAGTATACTTGTTTCAAGTGGTAATGATGAATTCTTTAGGGTGGATATTACATGCAACAAGGCAGAATTTGTGATTCTATTGCATGCATCTGGAGTAAGATCTGGGTTGCTCTCAAGTAATGCATCATTGTCTATTATTACCGTGCAATCTGAATTTGTCTTCAACCTCTTCAGAGAAACCCCTGAAAAGAATATCCTGTCTTTTTCAAACTTGAATGGCATGATTCCAAAGGAGAGTGTACTCTTTCCTGATTCTTTGCTAATCTGGGATACTATGGGTGCAAGTGCGGCGCCTGATTTTCCTGCCAAGTTGGCAATGACCATTACTGTTGAATATGCACTAATTTTCTCTTCAATAGAGTCTCTTGCACCCAATGAAACACCTCTTATGAGATATGCTGACGGATTCAAAATAGGGCTAGTATCGATCAAAATCTTTGAGGCGTCATGGTTGAGATCTCTTGCATCATGACTTATCAGGAGGCAGTCATGGCCTAATTTTTCCTTGATGTTGACAGCAAGCTTGCATCCTGCACCTCCTAAACCTATAATTAAAACTGGATCTTTCATCTGAAACTCCATGACTCCCTTTTGCTTACAAAATTGATTAAAAAACTTTGTTGCTTAGTTTTGATCTAAGATCGGATCTAAAATATTTAGCTCACTATGGTACCATACAGACCATTTGGAGCTGCTCCGTCTATTTTCACAATGACCTTTTTCCCTAGTCTGACCTTGTCATCTATAACTATCTGCTTGTATGCAAAATTTCTCCCCTTTGTAATGCCGTCTGATACCTCATCAAACAAGACCTCTCCCTCCCACCCTATCCATTCTTCGTTTCTTTGCTGGGAGATCTCTTTTGCCGTATCAAAGACTATCTTACTTCTACGCTTGACCTCAACAACATCCATCTGTTCCATCTGGGCAGCCTTAGTACCAGGCCTTGCACTATATCTTGAGAGATTTACAACATCTGGTCTTGTCTCATTTATCAAATCAACCGTTCTGGCAAAGTCTTCTTCTGTCTCTGTAGGAAAACCTACTATGATATCAGTAGCAATGGTAAATCTATCGAATCTCTCTCTAAATGCAGAATTTACATCATAGAATATCTTTGAGGTGTGTAGTCTTTTCATGTCTTTTAGGACTTTGTCACTACCGCTCTGGACTGGGATGTGAAGAAACTTGAAGACTCGATCATTTGCAAAACTCTCCAAGAGGTTACCCTTGATGCGTGGGAGGTACATGGGATTCATCATTCCAACGCGTATCATGAAATCATGTTCTATGTCTGAGACATTTTGTACTAGTTCAGGTAGGCTTGAACCAATATCCAAGCCGTAACAACCATTATCAGTTGAGGTAAGCCATATTTCTACACAACCATCTTTGATTTCATCTTGTACTTGTCTTACAATGTCTCCTACTCTATAACTCTGTAAATCTCCTTTGGCTATCTTTGTCTGACAAAATGTGCACTCGCTCATGCAGCCGCTTGCTATCTCTATGATTCCCACTGCTGGATTCAGTCTAATTTTTGGAAGTCCTATCTTACTGACATCCGTGTCGGCAAGCTCTATCTTTCTTATTCCATTTAATGTGGAATTTATGACATCCAAAGTCTTTCCCAAGGAATTTGGCCCAAGCAAGCTTGCTTTTGAACTGAATTTTTCTACTGTTGACTGTTCTGCTTTAGGAAGGCAACCTGCTACAACAAGTGGATTTGATTTTAGTTTTTTTATCCTATGTATCATCTTGTGTGCGGTAACATCTTTTACAGAACAAGTAACTATCACACTAAGATCAGAGTCATTTTCATTTTCTGCAAGAGTATGTCCTCCATTTACAACTAGGCCTGATATCATTTCTGAATCTGCAAAACTTGCAGAACAACCATATGCCTCTACCCAGATCTTTGCCATTGTTTATCCAAGTAGAGCCTTTACTTCTTTTTCAGTCAACAATCCCTTTGAGATTACAAGTTGTCTGATTGTTTTTCCTGTCTTGAGGGATTCCTTGAATAAATCTGCAGATACTTGATATCCAATCTTTGGAGTAAGAAGTGTTACTATGACTGGACTATTTTCTATGTATTGACTAAGCTTTGTCTTGTTTGCAGTTAAGCCACCGATTAAATTCTTTGAAAATATTGGGACAAAATTTCTTAACATGTCCATGGAATCAAGAACTGATTTTAGCATTACAGGAAGCATCACATTGAGTTCGAACTGCCCTGCCTGTGCCGCAAGCGCAACAGTGGAATCTTTTCCAATTATGTCAAAACATACCATGTTCATACATTCAGCAAGTGATGGGTTTACCTTGCCTGGCATAATTGAAGATCCTGCGTGTACTGCAGGAATTCCAATCTCAGATAGGCCTGCAACAGGTCCTGACGCCATCAACCTGATATCGTTTGATATTCTTCCAAGTTCTAGAGCGAGATTTCTCAGGGTAGATGAAACTCTTGCAACTGCAAATCTGCTTTCAAGTCCAAATTGCATATCTTGTTCTGGTTTGAGTGGAAGTTTTGATATCTTGCCAAGCTCTGATATTGCAAGCAATCTGTATCCCTTTGGAGTGTTTGCACCAGAGCCTACTGCAGTTCCTCCAAGTGCAACATGTTCTAGATCTTTTTTCGATTCAAAGATTGCATCACGAGCCTTTGCAATTGCTGTGGCATATGCTGCAAATTCACTTCCAAGAGTTACAGGAAGTGCATCCATCAAATGAGTTCTTCCAATTTTTTGATAACTTGAAAATTCTTTTGCTTTCTTGGTTAATGTCTTTAATAACTCGTCAATTGCTGGTATTACTTGGTTTACATCAAATAAAATTGCGACATGCATTGCAGTTGGAAATGTATCATTACTTGACTGTGACATGTTTACATGATCATTTGGATGTATGACTTCGTAATTTCCTTTCTGCTCTCCAATTATTTCAAGTGCAATGTTTGCTATTACCTCGTTTGTGTTCATGTTAAATGCTGTTCCTGCACCAGAATTGATTGCCTCTACCAGAAACTGATCAAGATGTTTTCCTGACAGGACTTGATCACAGGCCTTGAGTATCGCATTTCCTCTTTTGGCGTCGAGTGCTTTTACTTTCATGTTTGCAATTGCTGCCGATCTCTTGATCATGACAAATGCCATGACAAGATATGGGTGGGATTTCTGTCCACTTACGTGGTATTGTTTTATTGCTCTTGCTGTAAATGCACCATAGTATGCTTCTATTGGAATTTCCACTTTGCCCAAAGAATCAGAATCAGTTCTAAACTTCACGCCAAAACTAAAATTAATTTTCCTAATATGCATTCGCATTTTTTAGAATTAAGAGTGGCTGGAAATCGCAAGATTCTGTGAATTTCTTAAGAAAATCCCCAATAAGTTAATATATTTAGATTTTATCATTCGAAACGATGAACAGACGATACAGTATGATGTCTATTGCCGCAGTAGTGGCAGTAGCAGGATTATTGTTCGCAAGCACATATTCACAGACTCAGATGACTGCATCAAGTCAGAGTGTACCTAGTGCACCGGCACAGGCCTCGGTTAAGGCAGTAGATGACATGGGTGGTATCCAATTACAAATGCCAAGTGCATTTGCACAGATACCATTAGATCAAATTGATAATTTGACTGCCCAGGGACGTCATGTAGTAGATGTAAAGTTGGTAGCTCAAAGCACTACTTTGCCTATTATGGGCGGTGGAAAATATTACGCATTGACCTTTAATGGTCAAGTCCCAGGACCAACTGTAAGAGTTACACAAGGCGATATCGTCAGAGTAACCCTCACTGTACCATCGACTGAATCAACCCCACACTCCATAGATATGCACGCAGGTCAACTTAGTGCAACAAACTTTGGAGCTGTTAAGATTGGTCAATCCAACACTTATGCATTCATAGCTGAGACTCCTGGTGCATTCAAGTACCACTGTGAAGGAGTTAACCTTGCATCAATGGACCAACATGTGTTGTCCGGTATGTACGGAGTAACAATCGTTGATCCATTAAATGGTTACAATCCATTGATAGTAGACAAGACAGATACCCAAGGTGGTAAAGTCGTAGTCGTACATCATAGATATGAAGCTGCCGCAAAAGAATTTGTCTTAGAGTACAACCAATTGTACTTGAACGCAGATGGTAGCTATGACCAAACAGCAATGTTCCTTCACAATACAACACAAACTGTTGTAAACGGAATGGCATTTGGTTACACACCAAACTCAGATATCAACAAGCTGATAAAGGGTGATCCAAACAAGAATGTCTTCCCAGTGCAACCTTGGAATGATCCATCATTAAAACAATATCAGGGACATCCATTATTTGTAGACCTTGACACACACTACAGACTCTTTGTAGTGAACCAAGGAAACATGCCAGTCTTCTTCCACATTGTAGGAGGACAGCTTGCTCGTGTAGTACAAGGCAACCATGTTCAAGCTCAAGGAGCTCAGACTTGGTTGATTGGTGGCTCACAGGATGCAATCATTGATGTTGTCTTTGATAGTCCAGGTGCATATGTAGCAGTCAATCATGACTATGCAGCAATCTTTACAGGTGCGGCCACAGTATTTGTCGCAGGTGACCCATTCAACTTGGGATATCATCCAGGCGATATGGCAAACCCATCTGACGCAGTACCTCCAGTAGGTGTAGATTCTATTCCACAAAAGGAACTAGTTCACTGTCTATGTACTGACGATCAAGCAGCTGCAATTGCGCAATCATTGAGCGGGTAAATCCCCAAATCTTTCTCTTTTTGTTTTTAATTTTACGATAGTTATTCTGTATTGATCATGTCCAACTACTTGCAGTTGTCACATTCCAAGTTAGATTGGATGAGCGTTTTTCACATGGTTCTCAACTATGATTAATGGGATTTGAATTAGAGATATGGCGGTACAACCAATTGGGGTGTTCTGGATTATGTTCATTGAGTTGTCTGTAGTTCTGGTCAAGATGATCTCTTGGAGATTGCAACTGACATTCCACGTTGTACTATTTTTTCATATACTTTGATAGCGAAAAAAATTATCTTGGCAATGATTATATTCTGTCACTAGCGGCTTTCTTTCATGTCTATGGACCAATCTGTCTTGATCTGTGATCAGGTGGCACCAATTCTAAATGATATATTACAAAAAAATGGATTAAAAATAACATACGAGCCAGAAATTACACCAGATCAAATAAACGAAAAAATTTCTAATTTTGATATAGTTATAGTAAGAAGCAGAACAAAGATCACAAAAGAAATGATTGATCGTACCACCAAGTGCAAAATAATTGCACGTGTGGGAGTAGGTCTTGATAATATTGATGTTGATGCAGCCAAGACAAAAGGCATACGGGTTATCAATGCAGTCGAGGGTGCAATGAATGCTGTTGCAGAACTTGTTCTGGGGCTGATGCTTTCAATGGCAAGAGAAGTACCGAGGGCAGACAGAGAGATACGAAATGGCAAGTGGCTCAAAAAAGAACTCATGGGAAGTGAACTTTCTGGAAAATATCTTGGCATAGTTGGTTTGGGAAATATTGGAAAAAGACTTGCAAAACTTGCAAGGGGATTGAATATGAATATTATTGGATTTGATGTGATGCCAATCGCAGACGATTTTGTACGTGATGTGGGGTTGATTAAAGCGGATATTGATACTCTGCTCTCAAGTGCAGATTATGTTTCATTTCATGTTCCGCTCACTGATACCACTCATCACTTGGTAAACGCTAAAAGAATTTCTACTATGAAAAAGACAGCATACATAATAAACACATCAAGGGGTGAGATCATTGACGAAGATGCATTGTATGATGCACTCAAGGAAGGTAGGATTGCAGGCGCTGCACTTGATGTATTTGAAAAAGAACCTGCAGTTGGAAATAAACTGACATTACTTCCAAATATTATATGCACTCCACATATTGGTGCTCAAACAAAAGAAGCGCAGACACTTGCTGCAAATGTCATAGGCGAAAAAATAATCATGATTCTTCGCGGCGTTATCTAGTTAATCAAATCGAGACTGCTAACACCTTATTTTTGATTTTGATTGCACCTTTTACTTTGGCATCTACAATCATACTAGTACTTGTTGTAATTGCATCTTCTACCAGAAAGCCCAATTAAAAAGTAAAACCTAGACTTGGATGATTCCCTTTTGAATCAGATATTCTATTGACATGCCAAACTCATTGTCTGAGATGGAATCATTTGACCACCATTTGACATTATTTTTGAACCATTGTGGTACGTATGTTTGATTTGTAGGGTTGTAATTTGGAACATTGAGTATGTTGTTGTTTATCAATTCACGAATTACTCCTGCATACACCTTGTCAGTAGGAGATCCTTGTTCCAATGTCTTTACAAGTGATTTGAACTCAATCGGTATGGCAATTTTACCAGTATCTATTAGATCAAAAGAAACACTGGCAGTAGAGTTGGAATATTCTGCATCAATGCGATAGGTTCCGGGATTGAATGTTGTCTTGTAAAATGGAAATGGTGAAGTAATTGTATTGTTTAATTTGTATATTGGCAAGTTAATAGGTGCACTTGTCTTGTTTGAACTATCTGTGATATGTATGGTTATACTGTTGCTGACAAGTTCTGAAACCTGCACGTTGATTGAAAGAAAGTCCCCATATTCGTAAGCATGTTTGCTTGTAGATATCTCAAGTGAGGGAACTGCAAAACTATACTGTGTACCAAGTACTAATGCCCCAATCATGACAAATATCAAAATCTGTCTTGACCATTTCATAAAAACTAGGAAAAATTAATTTCATAAATAGGCTTCCTTGACATTTGATTTATTTTGCAAGCAAAACCCTGCCTAATTTTCTAACAGAATATAAAGGGTAAATCTGTAGTGCCGAGTATGCCTAGCCAACAGGACCAAATCTGGATCAAGATGTGGAAAGAAAATTCTCCAGAGCTTAGGGCAAAGGCCATACAATGGAGAAAAGAAAATGCTCTAGTACGTGTGGATAGACCAAGCAGGATCCAAAGGGCACGAAGACTGGGATACAAGGCAAAACAAGGAATTGTTGTAGTAAGAATGCGTGTAGGTAAGGGCAACATGCGCAAAAAAAGGCCAGTTGCAGGAAGAAGACCAAAACACTTGGGTGTACTTCGAATCAAGCCTGCCCTTAGCATGCAAAGAGTTGCAGAGCGCAGAGTGTTGGAGAGATTTCCAAACATGGATCTTCTTGGCTCATACTATGTACATCAAGATGGTTTGTATCTTTGGTACGAAGTAATACTTGCAGATATCGCACATCCGAGAATAATAAAAGACAAAGAAATTCGCGGCAAACTTGCTACTCTGAAAAATTGAGATCTCAAATTTTCTTATCATGTGTGATTTTACTAGGTATGTTAACAATACCAGCTTTTGCACAAGTCTCAATTCCAAAAACCCTTGACCACCCTGGCATAAAATGGGACTGGAAAATAAAAGCGGAAAATTATACCTTTGATGTTATTACAGTATCAAATTATGACATGCAAAATGTAACCTTTAACGAGATGAACAAGGAACTTGTCTTTCTTGGTAACAGCACACATTCTGGAAACATTGCTGAAATTCAGATACCCACCAATTTGATAGGTGGAAAACTCACAGTAACACAAGATGGAAAGCCAATCTCTTCTATAGTGATTCCTGGAACTGACAGCTCCACAATAATGCTGAAATTTAATCAGACTGGCATGACCAATACAAGTGTCATTGGAACTACGTATCTTCCAGAATTTTCAAATGTCGCTTTGCTTGTAATGGTGTTGTCAATTTCAATGGTCTTGTTAATACCCAAGATTAAAAAATTCTAAAATCCATTGTTATAGTCTTCCCACATGTTTGCTCTTGTTGTAAGCTTGTTCATCTGATAAAATATTCCACCTACAATACCTGCTTGGTAAAATGCATATAGGTAAACTTGAGAATGTGTCGGGTCTGAGTGGGTAAAGGTGAGTGCAAGCATGGAAAAGAAGATGTATGTTCCAACAAATGTAAATATCTTACTAAATATTCCCTCCATCCCAACTATTCTCCTTGTTGCTGCTGCCATCATTGTTATGCTTGATATTATCAAAAATGTCAGTCCTCCGTTTGTCTGAATAAACTCTGTTGCCCATGGAATCAAGCCGTCTGTAAAGATTGACTTGTGTGATGGTTGTGCGCCCCCATGAAGTGCAAAAGATACTGCTGTAAAAATTGCCCCCATCATGAATAAAAACAAAAATACCTTGAAGAATGCCCGTTTTAGTGGGCTGCGAGATTCTGAAGGGTGCATTACCCTGTCAGTCATTTTCAGACCATATAGAAAACCAATCCCAAAGGATGGTGCAAACATCAAGTCGATAATTAAAGGACTCTGTCTTATCATTTTGTCAATATCTGGCCCCAATATGAGATATGAGACAAGTGCTAGTGACGCTGCTCCTAAAAATATTGCAATGTCTATTGAACTTCTGTTCTTCTTCAATTCCAATAGGTCTATTCCCCAATCATCCAACTTGATATTGCTGTAAAATTATGAATTAAAGAAGGAAATCAAAAGGATTTTGCCTTTCTTATCAACTCATTTTGCCTTTTATTTGGGACCTGTTCATCTTGTACCATGAAAGCAAAAATTGTACTCGTGATCACTGGCATTGTAGTTTTTACATTTGGGATAATCTTCTACCTACAAGGAAATTCCATGGTTGGCCCTACTTCATCGTTCATGTATTCAAATCCGAAATGGATTGTAAACGGTCAATGGATTGCCGTTGGTGGTGCATTGATTTTGGCTGCAGGCCTTGGAATCAGCTTACGACGCCCAAAGTCATAGTGGATCTAACCCTGGCTAATTGACGAATCTTTTTTGTAATTAGATTGTCCATCTGAGATTCAGTATCGGTTTCAGCTTCTACTACGATGTCGTAATCGCCGTATACTACCTTTGCATCCTTTACCTTGTCTATTTTCTTCAATTTTTCAACAATTTCGTTTTCGGAACCAAGCTCGCAACCGATCAAAACGTATGCCTTTTCCATACTATATCAAATCATGACACAAGCTTAAATCCTTATTCCATGCATTTGATGCGCTTCTTCCTAAATTCTGTATCATGGTTCAACTTGGATCTTCCATAATTGGTATTAGCCATGGAATTAAATGGCAGTCTTGAAACGTTATTTCATGGGATTGTTTGGAAAATCAAAGCCCAAAGATGATAAAATTGAACAAATGAGGGTATTGCTTGATAACTTTCAGTTTGCCGACTTGCAGATTTTTTGCACTGAAATACTTGGAACCAAGCCGGCAATGGACCAGGAACACCTGTCAAGTATAGAACTGCTTGATTTCATATGGGATCAATACCACAAGGGAAAAATGCAATTTTCTCAGATAAAGGAATTTGCACTAAAACATGAAATAGTTGCAGAAAGCTTTTTTGAATAAATTTTTAAATTTGTATATCTAATGTCTTAAGAATATTTGTCATGAGATCATAGACCCGTATTAGATGGTTATTGGTATCTGTAATGTACAACTTGTCTTGATACCATTTGACATCGCTTGGCTCGTATAGTTCTAGCGTATCGCAGCTTGGATCATCTAATCTACATATCGTACTCATACCTTGCTTTCCAATTAATGTCCTGACAGAATCGTTATCTTGATCAATTACTCTAATTGAAGAATTGTAAGTATCAGCAACAAATATCTTGTTTGTAATTGCACACAATCCTAGTGGGTGCTGGAATAATGACTCGCCAGTTTTGCCGTCTTTGTATCCGAATGCAAATAATCCATGACCCACAATGGTTCTAACATATTGCGTCTTGAGATCTATCTCTCGGACAGATGATGTTTCACTGTCTACAAAGTATAACATGTCATCATGAATGAAAATTCCACTTGGCTGTGCAAGCTGCGCCTGCATCCTATTGCCATCTATGATATCTTCTTGACCGTTCCCTGCAAAAGGCCTTGTCAAATCTGTATTGATATCATATGTCCATATCTGATGATTTCCTGCCATTGCAATAAAGACCAAGTCATCTTTTACTGCAACATCCCATGGAGATGAAATAGAAATCTCCTTCCCTATGCCACCAGATGATCTCCATGGACCTTGTTTACCTGTTCCAACAAGTGTAGTCACTTGGTTGTTTTGTAGGTCTATTTTTCGTAATGCATGATTTTCTGTATCTGCAACAAAGATGAGATCATCTTTCCATGCAACTCCTTGGGGTCTGAAAAATGTCGCATCTGTAAATTTGCCATCTTCTAGTCCTATCTTGCCACTCCCAATGATGTGCAATATCTTGCCTGAAAGATCTGTGATAATGACTCGATTATGGTTCGAGTCTGATATGGCAATCTTATCTTTTGATATTGATATCTTGCCTGGAAAAGATAATGTTGTATTGCTCTTCTTGATAGTTTTCACAATCTTGATTGGTTCTCTTGCCAGCGTGTGAGACTTTTCATGCTTTTCCAAAAGGACATCAATTGTATCTTCTATCATCTCTTTTTGACCCTCTCCGGACTGCCTGTATGCTATGATCCCATTAGGATCAATTATGGCAATTGTAGGCCAACCATTGATTCCAAACTTGTTCCAGACTGTCATTTTCTCATCTACCAGTACTGGGTGCGATATCTCATATCTTGCTACTGCTTGTTCGATATTTTTCCTGTCTTGCTCATTGAAGAATTTTGCAGAATGTACTCCTATGAATACAACTGGCATGTCTCTGTATTTTTTTTCAAGCTCTGCAAGTATGGGTAGTGTATGCATGCAATTTATGCAACAATAGGTCCAAAAGTCTAATACTATTACATGGCCCCTGAGTTTTTCAAGCGAAATCGGTTCTTTTGTGTTGACCCAATTAAATTCTGGGGGAAATTCTGGTGCCTTGGTAACTTTGGAAAATATATCGTCAAACATGAATATACAAATTTAAGATTTTGATTATTTAACCGCTCTTCAATAATATTGTCATTCTTAATACGATAATCTTATTAATCTACCACATCTTTCCGTTAACATTGGATCTTTTTAAAAAGAAATTCAAATGTGAACAATGTGATGCCAAGTTTACAGTTTATGATGATCTGATAAAACACGCCCGTCATGATCATCATCATGACATTATCAAATGTGACACATGTGGAAAAGAGTTTATCCATGAACAGGATAGACTCCACCACTCAAGAGAGGAACACCAGAAGAAAATGGAGGGACGCATTCACAAAAGTGAACACAAACATGAAAACAAGTCCCCTTCTCCGCAAGATGAAGTTGATGCTCACACAAGAAATTTTGGAGATAATCTATAAATCGTGATGTAAACGTCTATTCTGACTGGAGCATAAGTACGCTAGTGACTGGTCTTAGGCCTAAAATTTTTGAACGTACCGTCTCGTTTAACTCTCCCTCTGTCTTGGTTTCAATTTTTACTATTACATCATATACTCCATGTGTTGCCTGTACTTCTTTGACACCGCGTAATTTCTGTAGCGATTTGACGACTTGTTGTTCTTTTCCAAGATGGCAGTTTATGAGAACAAATGTTTCTTGCACGTCTTTATCTTTGTAATCATTGTATTTCAATGACGTAGATTGCAGTGTGTACTAACTAGACTTTAACTCCAGTTTGCTATATTGATGCATGATTCGTATTGTATCAAAAGTAATGATAAATTCCTCTGCTAAAAAAGTCTGGAGTGTAGTATCTGCAATTGAAAGGGATCCATATTTTTGGAAAGGTCTCGAAAGAGTACGAAATACGTCACACGGTAGAAATATGTTTACTCGGGAGGTAATATTGAGTAATTCTGATAAATGCTATCAAAAAGTTACTCTTTTTCCTATTGAAGGTATTCATATCAAGTGGACTGGGGGTTCAATAATTGGCATAAAAGACATTTTGATAACGCAAATTGGAAATCAAACCCTTTTGGAAGTTGAGATGAACTATGAGATAAAAGGAATTGCACAACTTCGTTCCAGACGTATTTCAGAGGAATTGCGAAGTGAATCTGAACTGGCATTACAGTTGATAAAAGAAGACATTGAACAAATTGAACCCTTTCAGATCACAGACAGAAAACAATGGGTGGATTTGATTCGTGAGTAAACACAAACAAGTACTGGTAAAACCAGAACTGGGAGTTTCTGTAAACAGTCCGCAGAAAATAAGCGAATCTTTTCCAAAGTGCACTACACCTAATTGTAAAGGATGGCCAATAGTGACTGATAATGTTTCAGGCGAGATCCTTTGTGGTTCATGCGGACTAGTTTTAGAAGAAAAATCTCTAGAAACTATTTCACCATATGTGCATGACTCGACAGATTATATGACAAAAAAAAGTTCTGGAATGGGCAATTCTTTGACAATGTTTGATATGAACATGACCACCATAATCTCAGACAGGGATAGCCTTGGAAATTCTCTTTCCAGGACCACCAAGAATGACTTTCATCGCCTAAAAATGCTGAACACTAGGAGTATTACCTCTGGAAACAAAACACTACGGTCTGCCCTTTTATTTCTAAACATGTTGCAGATGAAATTGGGGATGCCAGACTCTGTGGCAGAAAATTCTGCACATCTGTACAGAAAAGCAATGCGCGCCAGAATGACTGTTGGACGAAAATCAAAAAATCTAATGTGTGCATGCGTTTATGCGTCTTGCAAACAAGGCGGAATACCAAGATCCATTCTTGAGATATCTCTTACAAGTAATATGGGAAGAAAAGAAATTGCGAGAACATATAGAAGTCTGATTGAAAAATTTGATCTATCCATAGTTCCTTTCAGCTCTAAAGAATTTCTGGCAAGGATTGCAAATGAGGCACAAATCAGTGAAAAATCCAAAAGAAATGCCTTGGAAATACTCTGTACAGCTGAGGAAACTGGTCTTGCACGTGGTAAACACCCAAAAGCATTGGCGGCGGCATCAC
Organism: Nitrosotalea sp.; assembly: GCA_029850515.1. Classification (GTDB taxonomy): domain Archaea; phylum Thermoproteota; class Nitrososphaeria; order Nitrososphaerales; family Nitrosopumilaceae; genus Nitrosotalea. The sequence goes on from JARCRW010000029.1 coordinate 38,745, forward strand.
TCTATTTGGCATGTGTTCTAAATACTGAACAAAAGACGCAAGCAGAGATAACTAGGGCTTCAGGTGTTACTTCTACTACAATACGCGCAAGATATTATGATCTAAAAAAATTATATCTAGAGTCCAAAGACAAGATGGTTTGTAAAAACTTGGCAAAATAAATAAGAAATATGTTATGTCTTCTCTAGATGATAAAATCCATAGAGTTGAAGAAACCGTGCTCATTACAGTCATTGTAATTCATACTACATTCCTCCTGATGGATATGGGGGGGTCGTTTGCATGATCTCTTATAGTGAATCATTTTATTAAAAATACAATTAACATTGTTACGTCAGATTTATCAATGTGCTTCATATGACAAGCCGGTACAAATCTTAAAAGCTCATCAATACATACTAAAAGGAGTTGAGCGCAAGTAAAAAAACATCCACAATCACATTCCGTCTTGATGAAAATATTATCAAAAGATTACGTAACGAGTCTGGACATAGGCAAGTAAGTACTAATACGCTTGTAAATCAGGCACTAAAACAGTTTCTGGATTGGGGCATGTACGAGTCCACGGTTGGATTTGTAATAATAAACAAACAGGTTTTTGTCCACGTTTTTAACAAATTTGACCAAAAAGAAATAGTCGATATTGCCACTCGTGTTGGCAAAGATGAGGTAAAAAACATGGCATTATTTATGAACGGCAGAATTGATATCCAGTCCTTTTTGGCGTGGTTTGAGTTGCGAATGATAAACTCGTCGGTTCAAGTAAGCCACATTCATGAAGATGGCGGCTTTCATAGATATGTCATGAAACATGAATTGGGAAAAAACTGGTCTGCATACCACAAGACAATTCTTGAATTGATATTTGAGGAAGTCTTCAATAGAAAAATTGACATAAAAATTGACAAGACAATGATCTCATTTGAATTCTCTGAATGAAAGATAGTTTTAGCCATTGACAAACTTGGCTTCATACACTTTTTTTGCATATTGTATTGATATGGAATCTAAATGCTCTGTCACTGCAAGACCTCTCAAACTGAATACGTCATTCTCAACTTGAGATATTAATTCAGATGGTATCTCTACTACTGCCTTGTATACACTACCATATTCTGTAGGACAAGTGACTGTTAGATGCGTTCCGTCTGAAACACCCAGGCAATCGCTGTATGTGTATTTGGCATCTGTACTGGGACGTTGTGTATCAGTATGCTGGATATCTATACGAGGTGTTTTCTTGACTGGCTCGATCACACCTGAATGCTCTGAAGGGATAATCACTTGGATTTGAGATGATCTGGAACTTGAAACAGACTCTGGGTTGCTCATGCCTAATATGCCCAAAAGCATGATTGCTACAATTAATCCGGAAATAACAAGTATATTTCTGTGATTCTCGTTGTAAGGATTCTTCTTTGGATTCTTTGGTTTTGTAAGGCTGTCATAACTTTGAATTGTAGCAACTGTTCTTTGTGCATTAACTATTTTGTATGGTTCAAGATGTATGTGGTGAGAATGAAATTCCACAATAGTTTTTTCGCTGCATGTTCGGCATATTTTTTGTATGGCCTTTCTACATTCTGTACATGTAGACCATTTGATGAGATCTCCCCCACATGTTCTGCATGATTTATCTGGCATTTGCTTTGCCCCTGGATATTTTTACAAATATTACAACACCTGCCATTATCGCAGCAGCTATGATTGATAATCCCATTATGATGTTATTCCAAATGGGGTTATTTTGAGGAGGTTGAAATGTGGAATTGTTTTGTGTGGGGTTGATTATAGAAGTATTTTGGCTAACTTGCAATGAAACATTGTCTTGTTCTCTAATCGTGTTGGTATTGACATGTGGCTGAATTTCTGGTTGTGACACATTTTGATCTGTAGTATTTTTTTGTATAGTGTTTGTAGGACTAACTGTAGAGTTTTGATATGTTGGTAATTTGTAATCAGGGCCTGATATGCCCATCTGATGTGGCAGTTTACCTATGACTGCAAGTGCTTGCCTTATCTGTTCATCAGTCCAGCTTCGCGCCTTGAGTTCTGCATAAAACTGAGCTTGACTGATTGTTCCATTTTGATATTCTTTTAAAATGGTGTCACCATTGTCTGCGATTGGGGCCTCAGATGGAGGTATTCCAGGCGTAACTAGGAATGGAATTATATTTGTAGTATAATTTTGCTCAGAATCACTTTCAAGTACCCATCCAAGTTTGATTTGGTACGTGCCTGTAGGCTCATCTTTTGTGTTACAGAGGGTGGAAAACCTCTCCAATGTCTTTCCATTTGATATTACATCACACACTGAATTTTCAAAACCATTGAGAAAAACAGGCTTTGAATTGTTTATACTGGGCAATGAAAATGTGATGACTCTGTCAGCAAAATCATGATTTACTGCATCATCATATGTGTAGATTGGGAAACAGTCTTGTCCTCCACAATTACTTGTCAAAGTAGTGCCAAAGGGCTGTGAAAATGGAAGATAAATGTAAAGATCAGGATATGGATAACTTGTTTTTGATATGTCTGGAATGTGGGACACGGTTATAGTTATCTTGGTTCCAGGCGGTCCAGAATTTGGAGATATTGTAACATATGGGCTGCCGAGTGTACCAAGATCTGATGCCCACACTGCATTACATAATGGTATAATTGCAATCAATATCAACAGTAGCACTATTTTTTTCAATTATGAACAACGCTAAAATTAATAATTAATAAGACTTGAGTTGAATTTGTCAGTAACATCTACTGTGGTATGATTCTAGATGATTGTTCTATAAAATATATTTTTAAATTTTGAAAAATAGAATACTGCACAATGATATTCTTTCTAAGAATATGCACTGTTTTCTAAGGTCTTGATTAAAATCCAGCAGCTATTGGGTCGGATGGCTTGATTATCTCACGTAATAGTATGGTTGCATATGATCCTCTTGAGAGGGTAAACTCAACATATGGTTCCTTTATTGAAAAATCATTGCATGATATGACTGCCTGCCTGAATCCTCCCTCCGTACTTGCTTCTTGCATCTCTTTTACAAAAAACTCTTTTGGAGTTATCTGTTGATCTACAAGTATTTGTGATATGAAACTGTCAAATCGATTCTTTTTTGAATATGAGTAACCTGTAAGTGGAACTGCTAATCTTTGCTTTGGATCATTTTGGTATCTTCCAAGGTTATCGTCTTTGTCAAAACACACATCTCCTTGTTGTGGTTGCATCATATCCTCTCCAAACTCATATGCCTTTGATATTGTTTGGTTGTACACAAATGACTGGAATGCCTCTACAAAAAACCTTCGCAATTGTATTGGTATTGCACGAAGAGCCTTGAATGAATCGCCATGATTTATCATTTCATTTAATACAATTCTTTCAATGTCCATTTGTGGAGGAACTTGGTCAAAGACTTTGGCATAGTTTGACTTGTCCTTGAGCATTTCACGTATCTTGTTGTTATGTACCAAATCATATTCTGAAGTAAAGGAAAGCAAAGTCTCCACAGCATAATCAAAATTTTTTTGCAAAATGGCTTTTCCTATTAGATGAGATACTGGTCTCTTACTTCCAAATCTTTGGTATCCGAAAAAATTTAGAATCTTATCATGGTCTGTAAACTGAGAGACTTTTGCAAAGTCTGCATCCTCTATTTTTATTTTGAAATGGTTTCCAACCATGTCTTTTTTTGTAAGGGGTTTCTGAACAAGACCAATTTTTTCAAGCGTATATCTATTTGTAATCAAGGTATCTGCAGATCTTCCTGTTGTCATATCGCATACGTATTGCTCAGTTGTAGCATTTGCATCCTTGAGGCCAAGAGCCTTGAGTCTCAAGCCATATTTTGTAAAAATATCTGATAGCGCATGGTTTGTGTCTATGCCATGTTTTTTTAGCTTGTACACTGCGTAACTTCCTGAAGATGAAATCTTGTCAAGTGCCTTGTCTCGCAATATTTCGGAGACAAAAAACTGTTCTGGAGACGATTTGATCTTACCTCCTGTACACTCTGTCTTGGTACAATAAGTAGAAATTCCAATCAGTTTGTCTATGTTGGGAACCACTTCTTACTCTAATGTAACACTGATGTACTTTGATACTGTAATATCTTGATATCTTGCACCTATCAAGACCTGGTATGTCCCTGGCATGGCAAAATTGTCTGCTGCTATCCTGACCTTGACGGTCTGTGGTGTATCTACTGTGACTCTAGTTTGTTGTGGTGTAACTGAGATGGTTTGAGGTCCTGCAGTGTTTGCTGTGATTATGGACACTGGAGTGCTGAGCTGCTCTTGTGGGTTGATGTTGAACAAAACTGTTGCGTTTTGTCCATGATGTATGGTGATTGCAGCATCAGATGTAGTTACGTTGATTGGAAGCGCGACACTAGGATCTAAAACTCCAATGTTATTTTCAACCCATTCTGTAAACCATACCTTGTTGTGGTCTACTGTAAAGTCCAGTAACTGGGCCACTCCACAGTCTGGCAAGGTTCCACAATCTGACCAATTGGGATTCTTGGATGGAATTACATACTCTACAAGGGACTGGGCTGATGGATCGTATACTCCCAAACTGTTCGCAACTTGTTCGTTGAACCATAATCTTCCCTCGTCATCAAAGTGATCCCAATATGGTCTTGATATTGGTGTCTTGATGAGTCCTGATGCATTACCATATGCAGATGCCGGTGGAGGGGAAGTTGTATGCTTTGTAAATTTTTTACTTACCGGATCAAAATCAAAAAAGTAACTACTTGCAGTGTCCATTATCCATAACTTTCCTGAAGAATCAATTGTTATTCCATTTGGTGCTTGGATGTCTTGGGGCAAAGGATATTGGGTAAAGTTACCTGTTTTCTGGTCATAGCTTACAAGATTTCCTCCCTGTTGATATATCCAAATTGTATACCATATTTTTCCGGAAGCGTCCGTGACCATTGAACTTGTAAAGTTATCATTGCCAGGGGATGGAATACTGGTCATGCCCATGTCCGGACCTATATGATCTGTAGAAAATACTCCAATCTGTCTTCCAGTAAAGTCATTGATGTAAGCATTTTTACCATCAATTAGTAACATTTGTGGGAAAGACCCATCTGATGAGTTACTCTTTGGGAATATGAATCTCTGATAGCTCTTGTCTGATGGATTGAATTTCCAGACCAGACTATGTTGCGAGTCTGTAATCCATATGTTTCCGTCTTGTGCAGTGCCAAGTCCCCACATCATGGATTTTTCTCCACTTTGCCATTGTGGATTGGTAAATTCCTGGAATGATTTTGAAGATGGGTCAAACTTGCCCAAGTTTCCTGTGTTTGATTCTGTAAACCAAACGCTGCCAGATGAGTCTACCATTATTGCAAGCGGTTGGGTACATGCTGTGGGTATCTTGAATTCTGTTATGTACTTGTTTGATTTGGCTGGACCTGTCTCACAAAATGTTGGTCTGTCCTTGTCTTTGTAATTGTCTGCCGGTGTACCGGTGATTGTTCTCTCTGTAGTAGTATTAACCTGGTTTGCGACCCGACCACCTCCTAGAAATGCAACACTTACTGTGGAAACGATGAAAATTGCCATAAATGATAGTGCAAGAAGCTTTTTGGTATTTTTGTTCATAAAATCTTGGCTGTTTTTACCTTGTTATATTTTATACGTAAAATTTTGTGAGTGATGGCTCTTGGAGGTTATTTTCTCTTGATTGATAAGGTTTTTTGAACTTCATTTATACTACTTAGAAATTTCTGTTTGGCTTCATACTCATCTGTTACCTTGATTGTTATTTCTGAGGCTGCGAACATTACATCCTTGACAAGTATTGGTGGGGATAGTCCCAAAAGCTCGCCTAGTATTGCAAGTATGTTATTAAAAATTGCGTTATTTTTGTAGTGAAAGACCGTGTTACCGTCTGCAATCTTTGGGTTTGGCTCTAGAGGGATGACAAGGTCATGCGAAGTAAATTCTGTTATGAATGATGCAATGTCTTCTTTTACTTTTGTACTGAGATCCTCTTTTTGTGCAATTAGCTTCTCTTTTGCCTTTTCCAAATCTACTGAAGCATCATAGTAATCCTGACCTATCATTTTTGCAAACGTGGATTCTGTTGGACTCTTCAGAGGAATCTCATGAATCCTGAAATTTACTGTTGCAAGCTCATCTTCTGTATCTTTTAGTTGTGACCTGTTTTCTCTGATGCGGGATGCAACCTGCTCTAGAAAGGCAAAGTCGGCCATTTCTAGCTAAACTCATGGACTACGTCCATAAGGCTTGCCTTGAATTCTTCAGTAGACAATCCCCACTTGCCATATTCGTCTTTGAATGCATCCCATGAAGCTTCTGCTTCACTTGCAATCTCCAAGATCTTTGTTCCGATTGCTTTTGTATTGACAAGTATTGTGACATTTGCCTGTTCGGTTTCTAAAATTGGAATCTTGATAAATATCATTCTTGATTCCTCAATGTGGAATCTGTCTTTTATTATGTTCTTTAGGACATCTCTTTCTTTTGCTTCAAAGTCTCCTTTTACCTTTACAAGTACACAACAGGAATCCTTTGGTCCTCCCTTATCTCTTATGTCGTTTTCATCAATATCAAACAGTACTGCATCTTCTTTCTTGTTGATGTGTTCTACAATTCCCTCCATTGTGTTGTGTTTGGTACTTGTCATCAAATCAGAACTCCACTGCCTCTCTTCAGGAATAATTGGAATTACCCACGTAACTGCAAATCTTGGTCTCTTTGTTGCAAGCCATGTTCTGTAGTTCGACATGTCCCATTCTGTCTCTCTTGCAAAAGATGCAATAAACATAGAAATTGCATTTGCTGCAATCAAGTTCATTCCTCGATAGTCCTTCCAGCCTACCTCGTGTTCCTTTGGAAGGTCGTCTATTATTGAGGATATTTTTTCTAGTCTCTTTTCATGTTTTTGTGCAAGCTCTCTTAGTCTTTTATTTGAAAATAATATGGAACAATCACTGTATTTTATCTGGTGTTCAAGATTCATTACTATGTTAATTGCAGATGCCTCTAGAATTACTGGATCCCATCCAAATTCTGGCAATAATCCAAATGATGCAATTGTTGCATGCTCTTTTGTGTCCTTTTTGATGTATTGCATAAATGCACTTGCAAATGAAGCACCTGTGCCTCCTCCCATTGCAAATGGAATTGTAAAACCTCTTACTGGTTCTGGGGAAAGACTTGCAAGCTGTTTTTGCATGTCATATTTTGTACTTACTTCTTTGATGAATCTCGTACGGCCCTCTGCCCAATTTCTTGCAGCACCACCTGCACCTGAAATTACATGCTTGTCTCTTAGGGCAAACAGGTCTGGATATGATTGTAAAATCAAATTGGCAGCTCTTGGGTCTAGATCAATTAAAAGTGCTCTTGGAATGAGCGGAATCTCATTTCCTCCATAAGCGTTTGGAAATCGTAAAATTGTACTTCCATATCTCTTGAGTATGCGGGACTCGTCCTTTTCTCCCTTTAATGTTGGCTTTAGCGGATCTGCTCCGACATCAATCAATAGTCTTCTATATGCTTCTGCCCCAAGACCAATCCCGCAATGACCGAAACATGTCATTATAACCGGCGCTGGTGGTAGTGGGGCAAATTTTGACAAATCTAATCACTATTTGAAACTAGAACTTGTCTCTTTAATGGTATAGTCCAAGATTGTACAGTCCATGCTTGATTGTTGTAGACATGATGTTGTTTTTGTTCCACTTTTAATCCTAAAAATAGACTAATCTTTTTGAATTTAAGATTTAAGAATGATTTATTCTTCTTCTGTTAGGGCTTGTTTGAGTACACGAAATTCTTCTATTGATATTTGTCCTTCTGCAAGTCTGATTCGTAGAAGATCTACAGATGTATCTTTTTTGGGTTGGGCTGTGACTTGAGGTTGTTCTATTTCTGTACTATTGTGCGATTCTATCAAATCCTGGATGTATCTATAGTCTGACATGACAATTGGTTCATCACTTTTTACAGTCTCCATTATTTCTCGTAATCTCTTTGGATTTCCTCTACCTGATGCAAGCAAACCCTTGATTGTTTTTAGCATATCTTCTGACATTTTATTTCACTATTGTCTTAAATCTGGGATCCCCTTTTATCTTATCGAATGACGAGTCTTTGATAGCCCAATTCTTTATGGTTTTACCGTAATGGGATATTGCCTGTGCAAGAAGGACAAGGGCATCATCATTTTGTCCCATCTGTGCTTTACTTCTTGCCTTTGCATAAATTATTGTGCCATTTTTTGGAAACTCTTTTAGTATTTTATCAAAGATTATGATTGCTTCCTCATGTCTGCCAATTTCTGACAGCTCCGTAGCCTTGTAGAATGTGGCCTCGTTATTTTCTGGCTCCTTCTCTAAAATTTTATCAAAGTATGATAATGCCTCTTCATGTTTTTTTTGTTTGCCCAATACTAACCCCTTGTAATGCATTGCTTGCATATTTTCAGGTTCTTTGTCAAGTACCTTGTTCAGACAATCTATGGCAGCATCATATTTTTCAAGCCTAATTGACGCAATTCCTTTGTTGTATAATGCTGGGATATATTCTGGATCATTTGTCAATGCCTTATCATAATATGTAACTGCTTTTTCGAACTGTTGCAACTCTGCAAAATGGTTCCCTAGATTGTTTAGTGCGTCTACATGGTTGGGATCATATTCAATTATTTTTTCAAAGCATGATACTGCGTCCTTGTTTTTCTTTAGCTTCAAAAGAGACATTCCTTTGTTGTATAACGCATCTACATTTTTTGGGTCTTGTTTTAATGCCTTGTCAAAAAATGATATTGCATCTTTGTGCTTTTCAAGCTTGGCGTAGGTTATTCCTTCTAGAACCATTCTTTCCATTTGACTTTTTTCACTCATTTGTATACCCTAGAAAATATCCAAGGTGTCTTGTTTAATGTTTTTTGATGGAATCATACGAGTGGACAAATCTATGACCTTTCAAACAAAATAACTTCTCTTATGACTATGATGAGGTCATCTACTTGATGGCTCTTGCATTGCTTCAGGAAATGCCTTTTTGATGTATCTTGAAAGGACTGGATACTGGATTATTAGAGAAGCCAATACTACTCCAAATGTGATTGTCTTTAGTATCTCTTTTACATTGCTTTCAGGAAGGGTTGCAACTAGTGCTACTGAAAGTGCTCCTCTCATACCGCCAATCATGACAATGTGTCTCCATGTACCCAATGTCTTTTCTTTTGTAAATCTGTGTGTTACGGCAAGTATTGGATATGTGGATGCGGCTCTTGCTGCTAATACAATTATGACTGCAAGTGCAATTAGGGGAAGATTTTGTCCTATTCGAACAATGTCCATGCTCAATCCAAGATACAAAAATGCAACAGAGTTTGCAAAAAACGCAATCATCTCCCAAAAGTTAGTTGTATATGCCCTTACTTTCTCACTGATTATGTGGGGCTTTCTCATGATTACTCCAAACCATAGTCCTGCAGCAGCTGCTGCAACCAGACCTGAAAGGCCAAGTGAATTTGCGATTACAACTGCACCAAAAAGAACTGCTACTGAAAGTGCTGTCTCAGAAAATGGCTCTTCTAGTAATCGGTGTAAAAATTGTGAACCTGCTGCAAGGCCAATTCCTATGCCAATGCCGCCAAAAAATACTAGTGTAAAATGCCCGATTGTTTCTAAAATGTTGACATTAATTTCTGCTGAAGTGCTTGGAGAAAGTAATGATCCCTGTGCTATTGATACCGCAATAATTGAAGAAAATATGATTGCACCAGCCGCATCATTAAAACTAGCTTCTGATTCCATAAGTGTTGCAAGTTGGACTGGAACCTTCATCCTCTTGAAAACTTCAATTACTATTGCTGCATCTGTTGGAGCGATTAACGCAGCAAATGCGAAAGCAACAATTGTTGGAAGTCCTGCAAGATATGAAAGTAAAAGTCCCCCAACTATGGTAGCAACTCCAACTCCTACTGTGGATAATAACAACGCCGACACTCTGATCGTTTTAAACTGTTCACGATCTATTCTCATCATTGCTTCAAAAATTAGAGGTGGGATTACAAAGTACAGGATTAGTTTTGGATCTACCTTGAATCCTGAAATGTTTGGAATTCCATGGCCTGTAAAATCTACGATTGATATTGAAATTCCAATTCCAACCAGAATCATGGTGTAGGGAATTCTTACCTTTGTTGCAATCAGAGAAGCAAGAAATATTGTCAAAAGAAATACTGGAATGACATATTCACTTGATAAAAGATGACCCAGACTTAACTCTGCCATCTTTAGACATTTGCTGTCAAATTATAAAAATCGTTGCTCAATATAGTGTGATTTCTGATTATTTTCGTCTGTCCATCATTTTTTGTCTGTTCTTTCGTAGAATATGAAATCCCAAAAATATCCCAAGCGATATGTTTACCATCCCAAGTGCAGTCAAAATAAAGTTTGGTTTGGTAAATACAATCAGTCCCATGAATATGCCCCAAAACCCTGCAATGAAAAACATGACTGTGATGATTCCTAATCTGCGATTGGATGGATTGCCCATTAGCGATTTTGTTTTTATGACATTATTAAACATTGAGCGAATTGCATTCTAAATTATAAAAATATGGAAAACCTGTCTAGGAAAATTCTTTTCTTACGCTCTGAACGAATCTTGCATGAATTCTTATCCTCTCCAAAGTCTGTGCAAGCTTCATCTCGGTTCCGGAAACATGATGTTTCACAAAAAAGTTTTTGATCTCTTTTTCTTTTGCAAAATCAGCTTCAATTGAAACACTACCGATTATTCTGTTAAGAAGTGGGTTTCCTACCCCGAATCTTGATACAATTCCCTTCCAGTTTTGTTTTATCCATGGCAAGACGAGTTCTTTGCCTTGTGGATTTGTAACCATTCTTGCAATTGGCTGAAATAGGTTTTGTGTTCTTACCTCTTTTGATAGTGTAAACAAGAGCGTCTTTGATAATAGTTTTCTATCCTGAAAGTTTGCAAGTGAGCTAAGTAGTCTGACCATTTCTTCCTGTGTTTGTGCCTTGCGATACATACCAAGCATTTTTTGATATGTGGACGAGTCTCCCGTCCATGCTATCACTGAATATGTGGGACCGCGAAGATCTGGATTTAGCTTTCCGGTCTTTAACAAATTGTCAAATCTTGATCTTGCTTCTATGACTATATCTTGATCCTCAAGTCTTCCAAGTGAGCTGATTACCTGTGCACGCAAAAGTGCACTTGTTGACTTTTCTCCGTTGATTGGATCCCACCCAAGTTTTGCAAATACCTTGTTAAAGAAATCAAGATTGAATTTTTTTATCTCATCCCAAAACTCTTCTTTTGATAATAATACATAGAAAAAGTTCAGGCTAGATATTATGTCTGATAATACCACATAGTCATCCTCATCTTCATAATGTCTCACAATGTCAAGATAGTCCCTAAATGATATCTGATTTGATATGCAAAGTGCAAAGAGATCGTGATGAATACTCCAACGGTCCACATTTGATATTGTTTTTTCTTCAACTTGCTTTGCTAGTGCATAAAGGGCATCTTTGTCATATTTTACTCGATAAAATCCCTTTTGGCCGTCATTTACCTTAAACCAGTCTTCCTTGTAAGGAATGGTGATAGGTCCCTTCATTAGTTTGGTAGTTATCCTGTCTCCAGTTCTAACAGAGAGTGGAATAATCCAGTTTCCTGGCTTTGTTTTACCATTATTTTCCAAAAGGAATCTGCTCTGAGATAATATCAATTTTGAGTCCTTTGTTTTGGCTTCAATTACTGGATATCCTACCTGTCTTACCCACGTGTTCATCATTTGTCGTACTGGTTGTCTTGATATTGATCCAAGCGAGTTCCACAGATCTTCTGTTGTTGCATTTGCATATTCGTGTTTTTTCAGGTAGCTATGCAATCCTTTTCTAAAATTGTCATCTCCAATAAAGTTCTCTAACATCATAAGTACACAGCCTCCCTTGTTGTAACTGATCTCATCAAATATTTGTCGCACATCCGCGGGACTTTTTACTGGTACATCAATTGGATGTGATGATTTTAGAGAATCAAGACTCAAGCCTCCTGTCATTTCTGAAATGAGGAACTGGTCCCAAAAATCCCACTCGGGATATAGTGCATCAACTGCCTTTGTTGCCATGAATGTGGCAAAACTTTCATTGAGCCATAGATCATTCCACCACTTCATTGTAACCAAGTTGCCAAACCACTGGTGTGCTATCTCATGTGCAATTACTTCAGCAATGTGTTGTTTTGTTTCAGTAGATGATGTCTTTGGATCATAAAGCAGTATAGTCTCTCTGAATGTGATTGCACCCCAGTTTTCCATTGCGCCTGACGCAAAATCAGGTATTGCAATCATGTCGAGCTTGGGTAGTGGATATGTAATCTTGAAATATTTTTCAAAATACGACAAGAATTGTTTTGTAAACTCTAATGAAAGTTTTCCTTGCTGTTTCTTTCCTTGTGTAGTTATTACTCTGATCAGAGTCTTACCAGACTTGGTTGAAATGGACTCAAATTCTCCAACTGCAAGATAGAGAAGGTATGTGGACATGACTGGAGTAGTGTCAAACTTGTACAGGATCTTTTGATCTTCTGTTTTCTTTGATATTATGGGCATGTTTGAGATTGCAGTGTGGTGCTTGTCAACTAAAAGTGAGACATCAAACGTTGCCTTGGCTTCTGGCTCGTCCCAACATGGAAATGCTCTTCGTGCATCGGCTGCCTCAAACTGAGTGGTTGCAAGGTGTTTTTCTTTTCCTTTGTACTTGTATTTGCTTCTGTAAAACCCAACAAGCTTGTCATTTAACTGTCCTGTGAAATCAATTGAAAGTACTGCCTTGCCAGATATTTTTTGAGAAAACACGAGTGTGAGTTCTTCGGTCTTTTCATCCAGTCTTGGCTTTGGTTTAATCTCTATTCCATTCCAAGATATCTTACATTGTTTTATCTCAAGTTCTGCAGCATGCAACACAATTTTGTTTGTAGGTCTTGATATGGTGATTGATATTTTTTCTCTTCCTCTGAATGTAAATTTCTTAAAGTCAGGCTCAAATTCTAGATTATAATTTGTTGGAAAGACGGCCTTCACAAGATTTTTGTTCTAATATACACGTAATATACTTTCTAGTGCAGAATTCGGACTAGCCAATGTATGAAATGCACGCCAAAAAATACTATTGCAACTGCTTTTACCGTCTTACCTGTTGTCATTGCAATGGAATATTTCGCAATATTGTATTTCTTGGTTCCAGCTATTATTGATACGACATCACCAAGTATGGGGATCCACGGGGACAGAAAAATTATTGTAAACCAACCGTATTTTGTCATCATGTTGATGCTTTTTTGTTCATATTTTTCTTCTGGAATCTTTCTAAGTTTTTTTAACAGCCTTCCATTGTATCCGATATAATACGCGATATAGCCACCAATTATAGAACCCACTACCAACACCAAAAACACATCAAATACATTTGCTCTACTCAGCAACAAAGCTGAGATGGTAATCTCTGTTGGAATTGGGATAAAACTTGAAAACATTCCATTGAAAAAAAGCCCCAACAAACCGTATTTTATGAATATTGTATTATGCAATAGGGAATGTGTGATCTCATCTAGCATTGCCTAAACTTCATTCTAGCTCATTTTAAATGAATTGCCATATTTTACATCATGATCATAAATTGCATTACCTATTTTTTTAAGAAGTTTTGTTTTGGATTTTTGTGCTTTCTTGTCATGGCTGTAATCTTTTTTTTCTATCAAATCATGTAGGCGTTCAAGATCTGTCCTTGATAATGCGTTGATTCCTCTTGTAAATATAATGTCTAAGAGTTGAAGTCTTTCAAGATCATCATTGTTGTCTTGCACAATGACCGTATCTCTATCTTTAATATTTGTCTTACATAAAGACAACACATGTTCTACAGAGTATCTGTGTCATTTCACAAGGATTATCTTACAATAAAAAATGATTTCATCGAAATTGGTATAATGGAAAAGCCTGTGAAAGGTAAGGCAAATGCTGTGATAGTAAAACAGATTGCAAAACATCTTGGGGTATCAAAATCTAAAGTGAGAATAGTTGCAGGAGAAAAATCTCAGGATAAGATAATCGAAGTGATACCATAATTTACCAAACCCTAAAAAACAAGTCAAATCCAGTTTATCATGTGAACACATCTGCAATTTTGATAATTTTTGTCATCGCGATTGTATCTATGATGGCGCATCCTGGGTATTCTCAACTTACCAAGTCTGGTGCTACACTTGAAAATGGTATCTGGTATACTACAGTTGGAAAGCAAGTACAGATTACAACAGATGTTACTAACGGACAAAACAAGGCACAGCCATTTGCGTACCTTGTACAAATTGAAAACCAAGATGGGGTTGTGTGTTCTTTATCATGGATCACGGGTACACTTGATGTAGGCCAGTCTCTTAGTCCATCCCAGTCGTGGATACCTACTACGTCTGGAACATATACTGCACAGATTTTTGTATGGACAAGTGTAGGAAATCCTGATGCGCTATCTCCCCCACTTGTAATGAAAATTATTGTGTCATAGGTTGAACAGTGCCTAGATTAGCATCAGTTATAATTTAGAAATTTACAGCCTATGTATGGATGTTAGGAGAAGAATTCCAGTTTATCTTATGATTGGGGCAGCATTTGTCTTTACGCTCTATTTTTTTGTCTCTCCATTCATTTATCCGTCAGATCAAGGTGGTCAAGTACCTGTCTTTAACCAAAGTCCTGATTCAGTTTCAACACTGGCAAGTGATGTTGATGCATGTGTAGCAACCCCTACTTCAGATTGTGATCAAGAAATGTTACAGATAAAAAATTATTGTAATAGTAACAGGGGCCAAAACATTTCTATTTGCTCTGATGTTAGGGTGCAAGAATATATTGACAGCAGGGGACTTGAGCGTCCAACAATAAACACTGGAAGCTGATTGTTATTTCTGAGCTTCTTGCATGAATCTTTCCATGTTCTGCTTCACTAGGGGAATTATCTTTTTTGTTATGATCTGGTGAAAGTCGTCTGCATCAGGATCAAATGACAGTAAAAGTACATGTGCAAGTCTCCTGTTTTCATCAGCAATTGGTATTGTGGCCCTGATAATTTTTGTATAATGTGAACTTGCATAAGAAATCCTTCCAAGTAGGTACTCCCATCTGAGTCTGGTGTACTGTCTTGTGGCTGCAGTTATTGCATACTGTGCTCTCTCTTCTGGTTTCATTACAGGGGTTAGGCCTGCCCTCTCCGATGCACCCTCTAACGTTCCGTCTCCATCTGCAATCCCTGCAAATCTTATCTTCTTGTCTAACGCTACTACGTTTTTACAAAAATCATCAAAAAATGCCATTCAATATGGAGTATCAGCTATGCTATATTTGCTTTCTGGGAAATTTCTCTTCACACGTTGTCTTGTTTTATGCTAGCAGGCATTACTTTTTGAAAGATGAAATTACACAACAGCATAAATCCAATCCATATCAAGATCATAAGGACAGGTGTATAGTGCCCTATGCATTGATTGCAGATAAACTTGTTCAAAAGAAACACGATGATGCCTCCAACAAGAGCACCGGTTGCATAATCCAATAGCCTCCACCAGAAATATTTCATTTGTTCTATGTTTACATGTCTGAAATATAAGATTGATTTTACTTGTTTGCTAGGAAAAATATCGCCTGATATTTTCCACTTCGATCTTTATCCATTCGCAAAAGATACTCCAAACAGCATCTGGTGTAGAGTCATACTGGAAGAAAGTAAACATCACTGCAGTGGAGTTATTGTGCAAGGAAATTATTCTCATGTATGCGGGTGTCATGCTCTCTTCGGTAGGTCCTGCATAGATGTCAATCAAACCTGCCTTTTGATTTGTGTCAAATCTAATGAATGCCTCTCCGATCGGTGTTAGAACCTTGTATTTGTCATCAACGAATGTTAGTTTCTTGACAAACTTTGTAGCCCATTTTGGGATATTTTCAATATTTGATAAAAACTCGAATACTTTGTCTATTGGTGCGCTTACCACACAAGTCTCAGTTACAGAATTCAATGTCTAGTCTCAAAATGTCTATTAATTAAATGGTGTTTTGTTAGCAAACAAAAGAATGACTCATAAATCCACGGCTTGATTTATTGCAATAGCATGTCTCTAAAACCAAAGAGTGCGGAGGAGTCAAGAGCAGAGATGACCGTTAGAATGTTTCCATCTGATGCAAACCCTGCAGGAAATGTATTTGGTGGTGAAATACTGAGACAAATTGACTTGATAGCAGGTCTTGTAGCTCAGAGACACTGCAAGAAAAATGCTGTAACTGCATCAATTGACAGGGTCAACTTTTTAAAACCGGTTCTAGTTGGAAATGCACTGATACTAAATGCCAGACTAAACTATGTATCTCATTCTTCGATGGAAATTGAAATAAAAGTAGAGGCCGAAAATCTATTTACTGGAACTAGAACTCTTACAAATACTGCATATGTTACTTCTGTTGCATTAGACGAGGCTGGCAGGCCAACAGATGTACCTCCACTTTTGATTGTCACAGAAGACGACAAGAAGAGGTTTACAGAGGGGGAGCAAAGAATGTTGCAGAGAAAAAGAGAACGAAAACACTAGTACATGATTGATTTGTTGAAATAAAACCAGGGGCGTAACTTGATGCTGATTTTCCCTGAAAAAACCATGTTGTAGACATGTCTTGCAAAAAATAAATCACCAACAACCGGTTTTCTAAATTCAATTCTCTGCGTTGAATGTGCCACTGACTAAAGATCATCTTAATTTTCACAAGTCAATCTTGTTGACAAGATGTATATGATTAAGTATTTTCATTAATATCGATAGAAATGACTTTATCTTGTGACATTAGACAGTGCGGCATTACTTTAAAAATAAAATCTGTGTTGTCTTTTGTGGTACTTGTTAGTGCATCTGCATTTTTCTTGGCGCTTTCATCTGCTGCGGCTGCACCTCTTTCACCGCCAACAGAAGCACAGATTGTGGTAAAAATAGACAAGGACCAATATAATCTAGGTGACATCATGGTAGTCTCAGGTGAGGTCAAAAGCATTGTAACTAACATACCGATAACCATTCAGATACTTGACCCTGACAATAACTTGGTTCATGTAGAACAGATACTGGTGGCAGCAGATGGAAGGTTTTCATTACCAATAAAAATAGAAGGTCCACTATGGAATCTGCCTGGCAAGTATTCTCTTGTTGTACAATATGGATTCAAACACGTTTCTGCTATTGTAAATTTCCAATTTGAACAGGCCAATGTTGCTACAGAAGGTGTATTCAATGTAAAAGATCTTTCCAGTGGACAAAACTTTGATCTTAATTATACTATTACTGGAAGTCAAGTCGAAAGCATAGTTATTGATAAACAAGATATTGCACTTGTTGCACAAATAGATTCAAAAAATTCTGGTATGATGCACCTCAAGATACCTAGATTGTTACTTGATGCAAAAAAACCCAGCAACGCCGATGAATCATTCCTGGTCTTTGTTAATGGTGATGAGATAACCTCATTTAAGGAGACGGCTTCTGATTATGACTATAGGGTGTTAGATATTCCGATTGTAAATGGCGACTCTGAAATTGAAATTATTGGAACTACGGTAATACCAGAATTTGAAAATGTATCTAGTCTGGTACTGGTCTTGTCGGTTGGATTGGTAACAATATTTACAGTATTGACGCAGACACGAATTAATCTCAAACCCTCGAATCTGTAAATAGTTCTCTGATTGTATCTTGAGCAAAAATAGATTTAGTGTTTTTCGTGATCATCTATGGTGTACAACGCAGCACTTTTTGCAGCCATTTCTGCAATTTTTTTATTTTGTGAACTTCCTATTATTATTACGTCATTTTGTTCAGGCGATAATTTCTCCATGATGAGTGAATGTATCTTTTGATCATTTCGCATCAAATCCTCATCAGTTCCTGGTAAAACAAGTCTCTCGTTTTTACAGATGAGGGTAGTTGCTCCAACTGCACCTGCCTTGATTGCAGCATCACGTTGTTCAATTCCACTTTTTATGTTATGCGCCATACTCTTTAGAAGTACGGCATGATTGAATTTTCCCAAGGCGACTGAGCACTTGGTAATGTCAGTCTCTCTTGGAATTAAGATGTGTAATTTGGTGTAAAGTGTCTCTCCCTTGTTTGTAAGCCACATGCCTGCATTAGAATTTTCAACAAGGCCATGCATCTTTAGGTGCTTTACTAGTGTCTTGATAGAGCCTTCCCCAAGTTCAAGTTCTTGCATCATGATCGATCTACTTATCCTATTGTTATCTGACATCATCTGCATTGTCTTGAAGACATGGACCGGATCGAAACTAAGCATTCTGCTTGGAGCATGTCTTTGTGCTACCTTGGAGAGCAGATGTATTACTTGATGCATGTTGTCAAATGTCTATTGCTCCATTATTAGATTTTAGTATCTTGAATTGGATAAACCATCCAATTGTTTAAATAATCATATTATGAGACGAAAATAGAAATGGTTAACACATCACAAATCACAAAGACAAAACACGCAGTTCCAATCATTGCCGCAGTAGCTCTATTTGCAATATTTGGAATGGGCTACTTTGTAGTGGGCTTTGACCAAGGACAGATCTTTAGCATATTTGAGGGGCAGTCTGCATATGCACAAATGAATGGTGTGGGATTCATGCACGAATATACTCATGACATGCGACACGCATCTGGATTTCCGTGCCACTAGCGGTTTTTTAGTGAACTTTTTTATTTTTCTCTTGTCTTAACTATAATTTCACTTCAAAAAAATTGTACGAGTTTTCTAGTATTACATTGGGTGTAGCTCATTCAAAATGAAAAAACACGAACATAAGACATGGTATCACATATGAAATCCATTCAACTAAAAGGGGACTCAGATCTTCCATTGGTGGTCTGACCGACCCCTTTTAATTTAGAGAATCTGAACTTTTGCTATATTCCACGCTATGGATAGCAATCAAATGTGCCTGGAGGTGGATTTTTTATCCTTTCCTGAAAGTCCACGGCAGCATATTTCTGATCCACTGTATATGGAATGAATCCGAAGATTGGTGCGCTGACGGAAGTTGTTATGGTTGCCTTGGCTGGATCAAATGTGGTATTTTCTTGTCCGATCTTAGTTACCGCTTGTTTGTTTATGGCAAATATCCCATTTAATATTGCAGCTGATTTTGGTGATAATGTAGAACCTCCAACTGTAGCTTTCTCTATAATGTCTGAATTGTAAAATGCATCTATTTCATACTTGGTAAATGTAGCAGGAAAATATGATGGATTGCATGCATCGGTTTGTATGCTAAGCTCAGTATCTGAGATTGCTACCTGCTGACCATGATGAGGGCGAAATTGCAAACTATCTACTGCATATATGTCCAGTCCAACATATGCTATGATTGTGATTGCAACAATAATGCCTATTGAGGCATATTTTTTGGTAGACATTCTCTTAACAGATTTTGTCTCTACCTGTGTTGGAATTTCAGGACTTGGAACTGTATTGTCTGACACATTTTCTGGTTTAGCATCTGTATTGTCTGACACATTTTCTGGTTTAACATCTGTGATATTGTCACTTGAGACTTGACTGGATTGAGGTTGATTTTCTGTCAAATTTTCTATGTATTGATGATCCTCAAAAGAGACTGGTTCGCCATTTTTGACTGCAATCAGAATATTTTGTAATCTTTCGATATCACCTTTCTGAGATTTTATCAACTCCTCAATTTTATTGGCAAGATCTTCTGACATTCATTCAAAAATAATTTGTTCTTAATTTAAAGCAAGTGGATGTATGTGTAACTAATTTGTAAAAAACCAGATGATGAAAAATTCTAGGGGACATATGATCTTGGAGCTAAAGACTTAGCTGGACCTACTGCAAAATAACCCTAGTATTGTTTGCAAATTACTAATTAGTCAAATCAGACCTATTATACCCAATTGCAAGATGAGATATTTGAAAAATGTACTCTCAAAATCTGCCCAAAAGGACCTATTGTGACTGATAACAATACTGGAGAGATTCTTTGCGCAAGTTGTGGCCAGGTCTTGATAGATAAAATAGACAACATGGGGCCTGAATCTCGCTCATTTGACACTGAACAGTTCATTGACAAAAGCAGGGTTGGAGCCCGATCAAGCCTTGCTGTATCTGACATGGGTCTTGCAACTATCATAGGAAGCCAAGACAAGGACGCTGCAGGGAATTCTTTGTCTGGATATATGAAAAATACATTCAACCGACTCCGACTCTGGGATAGCAGAAGCAAGTCAAAAGGGAGTGACTCTAATCTAAGACAGGCGTTTACACTACTTCATACTATGAAGTCACATCTCTCACTTCCTGATACTGTAGTAGAGGAAACTGCATACATTTACAGAAAGGCTTTTGCCAAGAAACTAACTCGGGGCAGGGGAATATCTTCAATACTTTATGCTGCACTATATGCTGCCTGTCGAAAGACTGGTACCCCAAGGACTCTACGCGATATTGCAAAAGCTGGAAATGTCAGAAGAGGTGATCTTGCTGCCGCATACCGTACGATGGTAAAAAGCCTGAACATTCAACTAAAGCCATTTGATCCTGTAGAGTTTGTGACTAGAATTTGTAGTACAATTGGTGTGGATGAGAGTACAAAAAGAAGTGCACTTGATTTATTATTAAAAGCAGAAGATGCGGGTTTTTCAACAGGAAAAAATCCCATGTCACTAGTTTCAGCTGCAGTCTACCTGGCAACCTGCTCTGGTGGAGAAAAAAAGACACAAATAGAAATTGCAAAGGCCTGTGGAGTGAGCAATGTCTCAGTAAGAAACCTGACCAAGCAATTCCGAAATACACTAGGCCTTGAATCTGAAAAGTAGGATGACTACAAATGTTAGTATCTTATCTTGATCTCTTGGGCAATCTCTAGGAATTTTTGCATTTCTTGGTAAAACTTGATTCCTTTTTCTGTAATGACAAAATTACGACTTTTCTTGTCTGTCCTCGATTCTATTAGTCCAAAGTCTATTAGCTTTTGGCATTTTTCCATTGCTGTATAGTGTGATAGGTTGGCTATTCGTGCAATTGAGGATATTATCGTACCTTGCATTCCACAGTCCATTGTAACTTGTAATATCTCTGAAATTACTCCAATCTCTGATCTGTATTGTTGTTTCATACTTACTGCCATTAGATTGTCACTCCTACAGTTGGTGTTGCAAAATTTGTTTTCATGTATTGTTTGGTAGAACAAGGTCTATATAATCATTAGGAAACTAATGATTAGGAATCAAATGAAAAAATTTGATTATGAAAACAGTGTGGGATTTGTTGTATATTCTGCATCGAAGATGATGCAGAAAGCATTTGATTTGGAACTACGACACAAAATAGGAATAAACCTGGCCCAGTCTAAGGTCATATTTGCATTGTACATGCAATCTGGCCCAACTCAACGAGAAATTGCTGACAGAATTGGAGTTGAAAGTCCTACGCTTGTACCAATAATTGATAAACTAGAAGAGGATGGATATGTGAAAAGAAAACCCGACACCCAAGACAGGAGGATAAAAAGGATCTACGTTACCCCCAAGACTGATTCATTGTGGGACTCGATGCAGGAATGCGTAACACAGATCAAAAAAATCTCAACAAAAGATCTTTCAGAACAAGAGATAAAGTCTGCACTTGTCACCGTGAAAAAAATAACGGAAAACTTGGCTGTTTATCTTGATGATTCCACGTTACCATCTCTCAAAAAAACTAAAGATTGAAAACGTAGGTATCAGGCGTTTGAATAGTCTCTATATTCACAAAAAAGAGTCAAAGAACAGGGGTCTGTAACTAATTCATATTTACTAGTGGCACTAATTATGGTATAATGGCAATACTGAAAACAATTGGACGAGTTCTGGTACTAATCGTAAGCGGAATTGCCATAGTGGTTGTTGGTGGATTCATGATGGGGGCAGTTGCCAAGTTGTACCTGCCAGGACGAAAAAAGGACAGACAAGAACCACCTGAAAAATTTTATGAACGCAAAAAAACAGATTAATATTAAACCCAGAAATTTTTGAATAAAGATGACACAAACAAATACTGATTTGCAGATATCTAAATTACAATCACTAAAGTATTTTACTCCTACCAGATCTATTGGGGATGCCAACTCTCTCTTACCACAGGTATCAGAGATTGTAGAAAAATATGTAACGGCACTGATGCCTTGGAAGAAAGATAATGGTACTCTACAACATGCATCAGACTCACTTTGGGACTTGGCTAGAATTGAAGCAATGAGATCAGGCCGTACAAACACTTGGGACTTGGCCTGGAATTCTGCCTGGAAAGAAGCAAGTCAGTCTGCACGTGATAATTATGGATGGTATGGAAGTGAATTTGTTTCAGGCGAAACTGTAAGAGATGCAGCAAGAGATGCTGCAAAATATGCCGCAAGATATGCAGCATTTGAATCAGTCAAGGAAAAACTTGGTGGAAATAATCCGTTTGAATACGTGATAGAATTGTATTCGATGGGTCTCAAACCCACATACTTTAGAAAAGTAGAGGAACAAGAAAAATTTGTCGTAGATTTTCCATTATACCTTGATGGAAAAAATATACTAGGATGTTATTTGCATGGAGACAAGGAGATGTCATTTACACACCAGTGGATTGATTATTGCACAAACTTGAAACCCGTAAGCAATCCTGAATCTAAGCGATCGTTTGCATAAAAGATACGCATCTCTTAAGTATCACAATTTTTTATAAAATACCATGTGCGAAATGATTGATGAAATTGAAATCGAACATCTAAGAATGGCATTATCTAGAGCAAGAAAAGAGATGCAAGAATCTGTACAAAAGAAACCACTTGCTGCAGTTGCCTAATAATTCCACTCGCTAGAGATGCCGTTCCAAAGTGAACGATATGGCTTGGCATCTTTTGAGATCTCTTCTTTTATCCTGTGTTCTATTGAAAAGTACATGTTCTCAAGTGCATCTACGCCACCATCTGCAAACAATTCCTGGCCTATCTCTCTTATTCTGTCCTCCTTGGAAGAATAATTAGATGCGTTTGAATTTTGAATGCAATATGTTATGAGATCGTACAATTCTTCCTCAAGATACGCATCCAATGATATCTAGACTATATTTACAGTATAAAAGTTCTTGATTATTTTTGTAGTATGATTGGGGTTAATCCCCTTTTGATCTTTTGTCTCAGTACCGATCCAGGTTTAAAAATTAGTCTATCATGTACTCAAAATTCCAAAGGTATAACAAGACATGCCTACCAAGTATATTCATAGTCCAAAATTCTGTTCAATTAAAAATATTGGAGGCGTATACTCGTGATGTAGGTAGAGGTGTTACACGCATTGATTATGAATCTATGGATGCCCTTGGAGCATCAACTGGTGACATTCTAGAAATCACGGGAAAGCGAAGATCTGTAGCACGATGTCTTCCACTATATCCATCTGATGAAGGAAAAGGAATTATCAGAGTAGATGGACTTGGAAGAAACAACACGGGTGTAGGAATTGGCGATACTGTGACTGTGAGAAAGATAAAGACTGTACCTGCAGAAAAAGTCATAGTTGCTCCTCTTGATTCTATACCTCCAATTGACGAAAGATATCTCACTGATTCTCTAGAAAACATTCCGCTTGTAAAAGGTGACAATATAATGGTACCATACTTTGGTGGTAGACTGACATTCCAAGTAGTTGGAATAACTCCTGCATCTGATGCAGTGCTTGTAACTCCAAAGACTGAATTTCATATAGCTGAAAAAGGTGAAAGTTTGCGTGGAGTACCACAGGTGTCATATGAGGACATTGGAGGAATGTCTGACGAGATAAGAAAAGTCAGAGAGATGATCGAGTTACCAATGAGGCATCCGGAAATATTTGAAAAATTGGGAGTTGAGGCTCCAAAAGGTGTATTGCTATATGGTGTACCTGGAACTGGGAAAACATTACTTGCAAAAGCAGTTGCAAATGAAACCAATGCCCACTTTATCAGTATATCAGGTCCTGAGATAATGAGCAAGTTTTACGGAGAAAGTGAAGCTAGACTGCGTGAAATATTCAAGGAGGCAAAAGAAAAAGCACCATCCATCATCTTTGTGGATGAGATTGATTCAATTGCACCAAAACGAGAAGAGGTCACAGGAGAAGTAGAAAGAAGGGTTGTATCACAAATGTTGTCGTTAATGGATGGCCTTGAGGGTAGGGGC
>JARCRW010000030.1 GCA_029850515.1 Nitrosotalea sp.
ATAACGTAGTTTTGCCAGCCCCATTTGGTCCAACAATTCCTAAGAGGTCTCCTTCCTGAACGCTAAAACTAATTTTATTTACTGCCAAAGTTCCGTTATGGCTTACTGAGACATTCTCTACGTCTAATGCATTTACTGACATTCTAAAGCCGTTCTCAAATTATTTAGGTTCTGATACCACTTATCTAGGTATGTCTTTCCCTCTTGTTGATCAGTTTGATTAATGCCTTCAAGAGGACTCAGTATCAAAACTTGTGCACCCACTTCACTTGCTAGTGTATTGGCAAGTCTTGGGTCTACCAAGTCCTCTGAAAATATCACTTTGACATCCTTATCTTTTACAATCTGAATTATTCTCAAAATATCTTGTGGAGGCACATCTACTTCTGGTGCCATTCCGCTTATCCATACATCATGTATACCATATCTGTTTGAAAAATAATTAAAGGCATTATGAAATGATACAAAAGTATCTTTTTTGCAGTGTGACAGTCCAGTTTTTATATTGTTATCTAATGCAGCCAATTTTGCAATATACATATTTGCATTATTTTCATAATACTGGGCATTTGTAGGATCTGCTTTTTGCATTGCATTCTTGATATTTGTTACTTCCTGTTCTGCAAATATTGGATCATTCCATACATGCGGATCCATTCCTCCCTGTGTTAAAATTTGCTTGTCATCTTCTGCAGAATCTGCTTTTAGTAAAGTAATGCCGTCAGTAGCCTTTACAAATGTCATGTTCTGAAATTCTCCCGAGTCCATGAATTTGGAAATATACGCTTCCATACCAGCTCCATTGTAAATGAAAAGTTTTGTTCCTTTTAGCTCTTCAATCTGTTGAATACTAGGTTCCCATTCATGTGGTTCTTCTCCAATCGGTAGAAAGCTATACACATCAGTTTTGTTACCTCCCACATTTCTTGCAAACTCATAGAGCGGGAAAAAAGATGCGGCCACCTTGAGTTTATTATCAGATACATTTTGTGTTGAGACTTGTTTTGACTTGGAAAGATTTTCATTTGCAAATATAGTAAAAATTACTATTGCTGCAATAATCACGCTTCCAATTATTACTGCCTTGAATTTGTTCAACGCAATTTTATTCATAAGTTATTAATAAATTTATAAAATCTTAATAATTATTACTGTTAAACTTATAAGATAGTTAATAACAATTATACCATGCCAATAGTTTCAATATCTCTAAACGATAAGATCCTATCAGAGTTAGACAGGATACAGAAAACAATGGGGTTTTCTGGCAGGTCTGAAATTATTCGAGCTGGTATAAGGAATTTAGTGGCTGAAGAAAAGCAACATAGTACACTGTCTGGACTAATTCATGCCATTCTCATGATTATCCATGATGAAGAATCAGAACAGATCGTAACAGGAATCAAACACAATCATGAAGATTTAATCGGTACTCATCTTCATAGTAAAGTAGACGGTAACAAATGCATGGAACTTTTCTTATTACACGGAGATGCTGAAAAGATTAGTATCATGACACGAGACTTTCAGACAAACAAGAAAATGGATAATGTCAAGCTAGTTACCATGTAAAAATTTATTTTTTTATGCTATTCCGTTTTCGTTTAGAATCAGTGCAAGAAGTGCAGCACGCGTATCTTTTCCATATTGTGCTTGCTTAAAGTATTTGGCTTGTTTTGCAGAATCAATTTCGTGTGATATTTCATCAAGACGCGGTAGAGGATGCATTATGATGGCATCGTCTTTTAGTTTCTTGACTAGTTCAGGATCAATTCTATAGCTCCCTTTGACTTTCACATATTCCTCAATGTCAGCAAATCTTTCTTTTTGTATTCTTGTTACATATATCACATCTAGATCATCAAGATTTTCTTCCAGATCACTAGTTTCAGTGTATTGTAATTTTTTTCTTATTTCATACGTTGAATCGGCTCGAATTTTAAGCGACTGTGGAGATATTAGTTTTACATCAACACTGTAATTGCTTAGTGCATACAAAAGTGAATAGACAGTTCTACCATATTTTAGGTCACCGACAATCCCTATCTTAAGACCATCAATTCTCTTTTTTTCTTTTCTAATAGTGTAGAGATCAAGTATTGCCTGTGTTGGGTGTTCTTCCGTACCACTTCCTGCATTAATCAGTGGTTTTTCTGATATTTCGGCTGCAAATCTGCTAGAACCATCAAGCTGATGCCTGAGAATGAGAACATCAGAATACAAGGACATGATTTTTACAGTATCAGCAAGACTCTCACCTTTTTTTGCAGATGAGGAAGAGGCATCAGCTATTCCAAGAGATGTGCCGCCTATTGATGCCATGGCTGCCTCAAAGCTTAATCTAGTTCTGGTACTAGGTTCAAAAAACAAGTATCCAAGGGTCTTTCCACGCACTATTTCCCTTCTTTCATTTTGATTCATCCCAATTATCTTGTCAGTTGCTTGGAAAACGGTTTCAAACTTTTGTTTATCAAAATCTCTCACTGAGACAATATCTTTTTGGAAAAAAGAATTGCTCATTAGTAATTCACTATTATATATGAGTAGTATACAAACTATTCCAATGTCAGAGTCAGATCTTATTGTAAGAAGGATCAAAAATGGAACTGTAATTGATCACATAGAATCTGGAAAAGGTTTGAAGGTACTAAATGCACTAGGCATAGACGGTAGAGATGGAAATGTGATTACAATTGCACTCAATGTTCCAAGCTCTAAAGTTGCAAAAAAAGATATTATAAAAGTAGAGAATAAATTTTTGCAGGACAAGGATACAAATAAACTCGCTCTAATTGCTCCAAGGGCAACAGTAAACATAATCCAAGATTACAAATTAGTTGAGAAGAGACGCGTAACTCTACCAAATCAGATTGAGCGAATTTTTCGATGCTCAAACCCAGACTGTATAACAAATAGTGATGAAGAAATACAACCCATCATGGATGTGGTTGATAAGACAGGACTTGTACTAAGATGTAGATATTGTACAAGAACTTTGGATGTTAATGAATTAAAATATTATTAGAATTTCTATTTCTTTTCTGTTTGCATTGCATACTGATCATAGGTAAACTTTCTTGCACTTCCAAATGGTCTGAAAGCCCTTCCATTACCATGATAGAATTTTGAGAAAAATTCCACATAAATCAATCTGGCTCCCTGAATGCCTGGCTCAAATACACCAATTATGATATTGAATAGATGACCAATGAAGAGTATTATTGTTCCAAGAATGATGTAAGGGATTGAATGATGTAATGTCTTGGTAAATATGAAATCAATCACATCGGCCAAGATAACAGATGCCAATAGAATACCGATAATTCTAGTATATGATAAGATATGACTTACGATGGACGGCAATTCCATAATTGCTCGAGGACCTTCTCCTACAAACATCAGTGCTACCCCGCCAATCATCAGTCCTATGTAGGCAGCTCCCTGTGTGCTATGGACTGGATTTACATGTTGATGGTGCATCAGTGCCAGACCAAATAGCACTACACCCCAACCAAAGAGTATCCATCCCATTTTACCAATTGCATGTTTTTTCAGACCTTCACGTAAGCTGTTCAATATGCCAAGAATTAGTCCAAATGTGACCATTCCAAGGCCAATGTATCCACTAATTAGCAATAACTTTCTAAGGCTAGTAATTGGATTGAATAATGCCCCATCTGCTGGAAGATGCAGGCCAAACGTAGAATTCAGATAACCAAATAGATAACCATTAAGATGGAATCCAAAGTACAGGTTAAACACAAACCCCAATCCTATTGCAATGATGGCACCCGGTGTCATTGCCTTTGCCAGTTTTACCATTTGTTGCCTTTTGAGTATATTCAAGGCAAATTTTCGCAACATGCCAGGCATGATGTTAAAGTCCTTCTTTCCACCATCGATTCTTCGGATAACCCATCTGCAGACTAGGAGTATGACAAGTCCATATCCTGCATCACCTACCATCATTCCATAAAATATTGGGAAGAGCAGACCAAAGATTATGGTAGGATCAAACTCTTTGCCTTCGGGCAGAGAATAGAACCTGATAAAGGCTTCAAAGAGCTTGAATCTTTTTGGATTATCAAATTGTGTAGGAGGATGTTCATCTGTTTCAAGCTCAAATAGCATAGTTCCTTTGGTATTGTTAGCAAAGACATTCTTTAGTTGACCAATTTTTGATTTTGGAATCCAGCCTTCAAGTGCAAAGGAATCAGATGTAACTCCCAGATTATCAATGACTTCGAGCTTCTTGTTTTCAATCTCAAGTTGCTCCTCTATGCATACTATGTTGATATAATGAGATTTTGAGATTTCACCTAATTGTTTTTCAACTTCTTTTAATTTATGAGAAATATCAGTATGTTTTGCTTTGAGACTTTGCATTAACTGGTCTGCCTTTCCATCTAGTTTTGGAACTGCTTCAAGTTTTACACCATATTCTTGTACCACAGTAGCAAGTGCATGCGGTGGAAAATTTGGAAACGTAATCAGAACAATATTTGTAGTATCCTTTCCTTCTTTTGGATAGACAAAGACATCTTGACTATTGACATCTAGTGTCTTTTTGAAGGCAGCATAGTTTTTGGAATCCAGCCTACCAAAGTAAGAGTGAGCCATTTTTAGTTGGAGAACGTTAAAGTCCTCTGGGAAAAAGGAAAATTCTTCAACAAGTTTGGTGTTGTTTTCAGTCTCCTTGAGTTGTGTTAAAAGATATTCTTTTTCTTTTTCCAAAGTGGCAACGTTGTTATCAATGTCAATAGATTTGGCAGCTTGAATTATTTGCTCTATGGAGGTGAATCGTTGACATTGTGTGGATTCAATTGGTGGTAACACAGTTTTCAATGCTTTCATCCTCAAAAGCTGATCTGAAACTTGTCTGAATGTTTCATTGTCACGCTCATTTCGAACAAGTGTGGCAACATCTTTCGATAAGGATTCAAGCTGTACAACATGAAGATCATGTAAAATAGAGACTACGATCTGTTTTTCTTTTCGCAGTCCAAGAACTGCAATTCTTCCCATGGGTACTGGTTTTAGAACCAAATTCTATACCTCTTTTAGTAAAATATCAATTATTTCTTTAATTGTCTGAGAATCAATCCTTGAAGAAATTGTCTTTGCCTTGTTTTTTGCATCTTCTATGATTTTTTCTGTCTCAGCATGTGCTTTCTTTCTTGCCTGATCTATAGAAGACTCAATGAGTTTTTCTCCGTCAGCTTTTGCTGCGGTAATTGACTGTATTGCATGAGTTTCAAAATTTCGTAATTCCTCTGCTACCCTTTTCTTCTGTTCATCGATTTCCTTTTGGGATTTGTCTTCTACTTCCTTTATTTGTTTGAGGGAGTGGACATATTTTTCTGATGTAGACATTTTAAACTCCAAGAAAGTGCTTGCCAGCATAGAGAGCCAAAGCTACAGTAGCAAGAATATTACCTAGCTTGAATGCTCTAATTATCATAAAAAATCTTTTCTGTTGTTGATTTACAAAATTAGGCAAGTATTTCCTTCTCCTTTAGTTTTAAAGACTCTTGTTCTCTTTCGCCCATCTTTCTTTTGACTGTCTTTAACATCATGAAAGTATCTCGTTCCATCTCATCTAGTCTGAATATGATGAACTTGATAGCAGCCTGTAATCTAGGGATGAATACATTTTCAATAGCATTAGATTTTCTTTTTGTTTTTTCAATTTCAAGCAATAGTTTGCGAAGTGTAGTTTCCTTTTCTGCAACATCAAGAACCATCTTGTGTACATTACGAAATGCCTTGATTGCTTCATTGATAGACGGAGGAAGTTCTAGTAGATGTTCTGTAAGGGCTTGGTCACTTTTCCCACCTTCAATTTTTGGAATTCGAACACCCATAACGTTTTTTGGTGTAATTTGTAATTTGTTCAATTGCGGAATCTTCATTGCTTCATTTTCGAGTCTCATGGCACCTGCAAGCATTTCTGCCATTCTAATTGCTTGGTATCCCTTTACTAACTCTGTTTGAAGGCCACTTCTAAGTGAAGCTACAGTCTTGCTTGTGTTAAAGAATTCCAGAATTAGTGCTTGTCTTTTTAGCTTTAGTAACTTTAGACCTTTTTTTGCAACAATGATTCTTCTTTTTGTACGAATGTATTCAAGACGTGTTGGTCTGATGTTAATTACTGATGGCAATTTTATGCACCTGCACCAGATCTCTTTCGGTATTTCTCAATGAATTCTGGTTTGATACGATTAAGTTCAGAGTCTGATAGTTCACTTAGTAATTCCCAACCAATATCCAAGGTTTGTTCGATTGAACGGTTCTCATCCATTCCTTGGTTTACAAACTTTCTTTCAAAGTCATTAGCTACCTTCATGAATTTTCTGTCAAGATCACTGAGTGCCTCTTCACCTACAATTGCAGCCAATGATCGTGCATCTTTACCCTGTGCATAAGATGAATAGAGTTGATCTGCAAGGCTTCTATGATCTTCTCTTGTACTTCCCTTTCCAATACCTTGGTTCATCAAACGTGAAAGACTTGTCAAGACATCTACAGGAGGATGTATATCTCCTCGGTGCAAGTCTCTGCTCATAACAATTTGTCCTTCTGTAATATAACCAGTAAGATCTGGAATTGGGTGAGTAATATCATCAGCGGGCATGGTAAGAATTGGAATTTGGGTTACAGATCCATTTCTTCCCTTGATCTTTCCTGCTCTTTCATATAGTGATGACAAGTCAGTATACATGTAACCAGGATAACCTCTTCTTCCTGGAACTTCTTCTCTTGCGGCAGAAATTTCTCTTAGTGCTTCACAATAGTTAGTCATATCAGTCATAATTACGAGCACATGCATGTCTCTTTCATAAGCAAGGTATTCTGCAGTGGTCAATGCAAGTCTTGGAGTGAGTAAACGTTCCATCGATGGATCGGATGAAAGGTTCAAAAATAGAGCTGTTCTTCCAAGTGCGCCACTCTCTTCAAATTGCTTTACGAAAAAGTTTGCCTCTTCACTTGTAATTCCCATTGCTGCAAATACTACTGAAAAGTTTTCTGAGCCACCAAGAACTTTTGCCTGCCTTGCAATCTGTGCTGCAAGCAAGTTGTGTGGAAGACCTGCACCTGAAAATATTGGAAGTTTTTGACCTCTGACTAGCGTATTCATTCCATCGATATTTGACATTCCAGTCTGGATGAATTCAGATGGTTCTTCTCTCGAGTATGGATTTATACCAGAACCAACCAAGTCAACTTTGGTTTTAGAAACAATTTTTGGGCCATTGTCTCTTGGATTTCCTAGACCATCGAAGACACGCCCTAGCATTTCATCAGATACTGCAAGTTGAGCAGTTTCTCCTAGGAACTTTACAGATGTATCACCAATGTTAAGCCCTAGTGTTGCGCCAAAGACTTGCACAACTGCAAGGCCCTGTCTAGTATCAAGAACTTGACCTTGTCTTCTCTCACCATTTTGTAATTTGATTTCTACCATTTCTCCATATGCGGCATTTTCCACGCCCTCTACGAACATTAGAGGACCAGCAATCTTTGAAAGTGTCTTGAATGCTATTCCGGACATTATCGTGATGCCTCCATTGATAGAGCTGAAAACTCTTGTTGCATTTTGCTCTTTGTATCCTTTACTAGTTGTTCTACTTGGTCTTCCTTTGTCCATTTAATTTTTGATATCATTTTTCTTGATTCTAATTGTCCCACCTTTACAGATGTAATTCCCTTCTTGATTGCATCTGCTTCCATCTTGCCAAATTCTAGAATTGTTGATAACATTAAGAACTGTTTTCGAATTGATGTGTATGTGTCTACATCATCGTATGCACTCTGTTGTAGATAGTCTTCTCTGATTGATCTTGCAGTATCTAGCACACCCTTTTCTGGTTCTGGAAGTGCATCATAGCCTACTAGCTGGACGATTTCTTGCAATTCAGATTCCTTTTGGAGAATTTCAAGTGCCTCTTTTCTTGATGGGATCCATGATGCTGCTACATTGTTCTTGTACCAATCTCCCATACCGTCTGCATATAATGAATAACTAGTAAGCCAGTTGATTGATGGGAAGTGCCTTCTGGATGCCAAGCTTGCATCAAGTGCCCAAAAGACTCTGGTTACTCTAAGTGTATTCTGAGATACAGGTTCTGAAAAGTCACCACCGGGTGGTGATACTGCGCCAACAAGTGTAAGGGAACCAACACGCTCTTCAGGTGAAATAACAACTGCCTTTCCACCCCTTTCATAGAATTCTGCCAATCTTCTACCAAGATAAGCTGGATATCCTTCTTCACCAGGCATTTCTTCAAGTCTGCCTGAAATTTCTCTGAGTGCTTCTGCCCATCTTGAAGTACTGTCTGCCATCAATGCAACACCATATCCCATATCACGATAGTATTCACCCATTGTGATACCTGTGTATATGCTAGCCTCACGTGCAGCTACTGGCATATTAGAGGTATTGGCAACAAGAATTGTACGCTCCATCAACGGTCTCTTTGATTTTGGATCTTCGAGTTTTGGAAATGTTGTGAGAACTTCAGTCATTTCGTTTCCTCTTTCTCCACATCCTACATAGACAATCACATTACTGTCTGCCCATTTTGCAAGTTGTTGTTGGGTTACAGTCTTTCCACTTCCAAATGGACCTGGAATTGCAGCTGTGCCGCCTTTTGCAACTGGAAAGAATGTGTCAAGTACTCGTTGTCCAGTAAGTAATGGTTCTTCTGGTGCCAGCTTACGAAGAACTGGTCTTGGAGTTCTTACAGTCCACCAGCTTGACAGACCAATGTCTGTTTTGGTTCCATTTTGTACAGAAGCTACAATATCATTAACAGTGTATTTGCCTTCAGAAATATCAGTTAGTGTACCTTTGACATTATAAGGAATCATTATCTTGTGCATGATAAGTGGGGTTTCCTGAACCTCACCAATTATTTCTCCAGGGGAGACATGATCTCCTTTCTTCTTTATTGGAACAAATTCCCATTTTTTGGTTTGGTCAAGTGCAGGGATGACCTTTCCTCTGCTGATAAAGTCACCACTTTGTTCTCTTAGAACATCTAGTGGTCTTTGAATACCGTCATAAATTGATGTTAGTAAGCCTGGTCCAAGCTGCATTGAAAGAGGTCTCTTTGTATTGATTACTTTTTCTCCTGGACGAAGACCTGTTGTATCTTCATAAACTTGAACTGTTGCCTTGTTTCCTTCAATACGAATTATTTCTCCCACTAGTCCCATATCACCAATACGGACTACGTCAAACATTTGTGCTCTTTCTAGACCACTTGCGATCACTACTGGACCCGAAATTCTTGAAATTATTCCATCAACCATTTATCATCATCAACTCGAAGGGATACTTATTCCTAACACTCTCTTTGCTAGAACAGATATAGATTCTTCTTGAATGTTACCTTCTAAAGCAGGCATAAATATCACTAGTGGTTCAATTGAGGCCTCTATTTTCTTTCTAAAAATCGCAGGAAGGCTAGATCTTACTATATCACTTATAATGATTAGACTATAGTTACCTGACGAAAATAGATCCTGAATGATCTTGCTTGCCTCTTCTCCACTTGTAATGAAGGTATCCTCTATCCCTAGAAGATTGTATCCTATGGCAAGCTCACGCTCACCTACTACTGCTATACGCCCAGTGGTATCAGATTTTGGTTGTGACATATTTATTCGATTAGCAATAACGAGTTGATGTAATCTGCAGAGAGGTTATAGCGTTTACCATAAGCAATTCTTTTGATGTTTTCACGTTCATGTTCTGTGTTAATGATAAAGTAGAATATAGTACCAATTGAGAGTGCAATATTTTTCAATTTTTTGACGTATTCGGAATTTATGAATTTATCCAAAGCAACTTCAAAGTCAATCAAACTATTTGATTTTTTATACTGAGCCAATGCATTAACCAACATGAATCTATTCTCTATTCTGCCAACAATCTCTGAAACATCTTTTGCATTATAAACATCTAGTAATTCATTTCTGGTCATCTTGCCTCCCTCGATCAGATGTTTGCTTACTATCTCCTTGTCTAAATCAGATTCCTTGGCCTTGAGAAGACTGAGTACATTTTTCTTATCGATCTCTGCCCTTATGAAATCCCGAATAAGACCCTCATCACCCTGGAAAAACTTGAGTGATTCTAGTAAATTATGATAATAGAAAGTTTGTAGTGCGGACATCATGGGACCAAGATTACCATTCTTCTGATATGTTTCAAGGTGCTGCATCAAAATTGTTCCATAGTTGTATTTTACAAGTTGATTTACAACACCATCAACCCCTGTCTGTGATAGGATTATCTTCATTTCATCATGAGAGATGTTTCCAGCAGAGATTCCTGCAGGAACATTTCTGCTTGAAACAAGAAATGACTCTGTCTCTGAGATTGGTCTTCCCATGCTCTTTGCAGAAAGAATTAGTTCAATATTGTAAATATCCCATTTTGAAAGATATGCCCGAATTGCAGACTTGCCATTAAATGGAGTTGCTTCCAGTGCAGTCTTGTTGATGTATACAAGATGTCTATTGAGTGCAACTTCTAACAGTTCAGATTCCTTGAAAATTGATGCGGCCTTTTCAATTTCTGGTTTATACCAAGTAGATTCAAGTATTTTCACCATATCGACTTCATCTTTTGCCTTCATCAGGTTTTGCATTACTTCTTTTGATAAAAGATTAAGGGATATTGCCTGCAGCCTGCCAAATGATGATGCATATTGTGATGTTGGCATTACATTTTCTCCGAGAGGAAGCTCTTGACTTGGTCTTCATTGGTTCTAAGTAGTTCTTCAAAGGTAAGGTCCAATTCTCTTGTTCCTTCTTTGTTTTCTGCAATGATTCCACCAAGAGTCTTAATTGACTTGCTTGTGGTTACTCCAAGTTCCTTGAGAATGGATTTGTCTTCTTCCCGGCAATGAACAATAATATGTTGACCAAGCTTCTTTTTTGAATTACTTACCATAGTTTCAAGAGATTTCTTGTACTGTGGACTATTCGCGTAATTTTCTATCTCCTTTTGAATTACGGCGAAGGCAGATTGCATGTTGGCATTAATGGCGTCAAACATAATCTTCTTTGCCTGAAGTTTTGAGGCTTCGATTATTCTTGCCTGTTCTCTTTCTGACTTGACTTTAGCTTCAGTTGAAAAACGTTCTTGAATCTCCTTCAAGGTATTATTCATTTCTGCTTGGAGCCTAGACTTGCTTTCTTGAAGATCTTTTTCAAGGTCCTCAATTTCTTTTCGTTTTCTAGTCTCTATCTCTTGAATGAACGTTTCAATGCTCATTACTGAAAACCACTATAGTATGCCCAGTAGCAATATGATTCCCAACACGAATCCGATGATCCATAGAGTTTCTGGAATCACAAAGAAGAATAGCACTTGGCCAAACTTCTCTGGCTTTTCGGCAATAATACCCATACCGGCAGCACCAATACCTTGTTGTGCATTACCAGTACCAATAAGACCACCTGCAATTGCAATTGCAGCTGCAATTGCCAAGAGTGGTTTGGTTAATCCGCTACTAGTAGTAGAACTGTCTGCAGCAAATGCGGGAGTTGTTGACACAAAAGTTGATAGTGCAATTGTCAATCCCGCAGCTATAACTAAAAGCGATAATTTTGAACGCTTGTTTAGCACCATCACCGAAGACTCATTTGAGGAGGTTATATTAACTTAATTTTTACAAATGTATTTTCAAATTTTTTAAAATTGACTAACATGCGATCATCGTACATTATTTTGTTACAGTCAAGATCTCAGTTTTGGTTTAGCTCAACTGGAAGATCTAATCTATTGCCCCATTCTCCCCATGAGCCAAGATAGACCTTGACATTTTTGAAGCCAAGCATTTTGAGTGCAAGAAAAGAGTTTGCTGCACGATATCCTCCCTGACAATATACTATGATTTCATCATTCTTTGAAAAATCATACATCTTGGTAAGATCTTCAAGAGGTTTCATTGTGCCATCTTCATTGATATTTAGTATCCAATCTATGTTGACAGCAGTTGGAATGTGTCCCTTTCTTGCTGCACGTATTATATTTCCATCATACTCATCTTTACTTCTTGTATCTAGAATCTTTGCTTTGCCAATCTTTTTGTTGATGTATTCATAACCTGCAATTACTTCCTTGTTTATCTTACCTGAAAATTTTTCAGGTTTGAATCCATTTGTCTTGGTTTCAATAACAAGGCCTGAGCTCTTCCATTTTTTGAATCCGCCATCTAGCATGAATATATTCTCATGAGAGAAATACATCAATAACCAGACACCTCTTGCTGCACTCATTCCAGATACATCATCATAGAAAACAACTGTCTTGTCTTTTGTAACACCCAAAAAAGACAAAAGGTTTTCCATTTGTTTTTCAAATGCCTTTATTCCATCTTTAGAGGTATCAAACCAATGATAATGGAAAAAATCTAGATTTACTGCACTTGGAATATGTCCTTCCAGATAATCTTTGTATGATCTGCAATCAATAAGAACAAGATTTGGCTTCTCAATCTGTTCCATTAGTTCATTAGATGAAATCAACATGTCATTGTTACAGACTTGAGGGTAATGTAAATCCATTTTATTGAAATTCCATATATGTAATATAGAAAATACAAAGG